>CAZLYS010000029.1:0-12927 GCA_964563415.1 uncultured Halomicronema sp. | reverse complement strand
CCACTCGTTGTCATACCAGGCTAAAACTTTGACCTGCGTACCATCGACCACCATCGTGGAGAGCGCATCAATAATGCCAGAGCGCGGATCGTCCTTATAGTCAATCGAAACGAGCGGCCGTTCCTCATAACCCAAAATGCCAGCCAGTTTTCCCATTGCGGCAGTCTTAAAGAGCTGATTAACGGCTTCCACCGTAGTCGGTTGCTCAACCTCAAACACGCAGTCTGTTAAAGACGCATTCAATAGCGGCACCCGCACCGCGAGTCCGTTGAGCTTGCCCTTCAGCTCAGGATAAATCATCGCGATCGCCGTTGCTGAGCCCGTCGTAGTGGGAATCAGCGACATCCCCGTAGCCCTGGCCCTCCGCAGATCCTGATGGGGCGCATCCACAATCGTTTGGGTGTTGGTCTGGTCGTGAATGGTGGTGATCACTCCATGTTTGATGCCCAACTCCTCCTGAATCACTTTCACCACAGGGGCCAGACAGTTCGTGGTGCAAGAGGCCGCTGTGAGCAGATGGTGCTCATCGGGGTTGTACAGGTGATCATTAATGCCGTAGACCACGTTGAGCGCGCCTACCTTCACCGGAGCGGCCACAATCACCTTCTTTACCCCGCGCTTAAAGTAAGGATCTAGCAGCTCCGGGGTGCGAAACTTGCCGGAGCATTCCAACACGATATCGACTCCTAACTCATCCCAGGGAACCTCACCTGGGGTTTTGTACTCGCTGAAGCTGAGCAACTTGCCGCCCACTGACACTTCTGCCTCGGTGGTGGCCTCCACTTCCGGCTGCCAGCGACCATGCACCGAATCAAACTTCAGCAAATGGGCCGCCGCGACGCTGCCGCCCTTGGTTTCGTTGATGTGGACAAACTCCAGTTCTGGCCAGCCCCAGCTAGCCCTCAACACCAGGCGGCCAATACGACCAAAGCCATTGATTGCAACGTTTGCCATAGAAATCTCTTTGTCAAGGGAGTATCGTTTTGGATAAAAAACAGAAGTCGCGGCCTAGCTTCAGCGACTCTCAAGCGTTACATGGGCGGACGCTACCAGAAGCATCAAGTTTGATTGAGATTGAATTATTAACAGCTACTTAGTCTTTGGTAGGAGCGATCGCGCAGAGAAGCAACAGAAGCGAGCAGATAGATTACAGGGCAACCCCTACAGGTGAAAATAGCTTTTCCAAATTTGACGGAGTATGGCATTCCATTAGCAGCGCTAGAGCAACATCATCATGATTATTTCAATTCAAATTGAAATGTCAAGTCGTCAGGACGACATCTCAAGAAAAGCTGCAAGCAGTTCCCAAAGGGTGACCATCAATCTGAATCACTTCGAACAGGCCAGACCAGGCAAACAACTCCGATACCGTCATGCTTAAATGCTGTGCAAGGTCGCGATCGCTAAGTTTTTGCTAATCCCTTGACGATCGTAGGTATTTCGATAATCATCGAAACATGGAAATTCAATCTCAGTCTGAACGTTCTCTGGACAACATGGCAGCGATCTTCGCGGCAATGGGGCAACCGTCGCGGCTGAAGATTGTGCGGCTATTGTTGTCAGCCCATCCCCAGGGCTTGCCCGCTGGTGAAATTCAACAAGAGTTAGGCATCTCAGCCTCAACGCTGTCGCATCATTTGGACAAGCTGCGTCAGGTGGGTATCGTCACGGCAGCCAAGGATCGGCAATGGATTTGGTACAGCGTCCAGGCTGACTCATTGAAATCCATCATAGATTTTTTGTTTGAAGAATGCTGTACTCGGACCCAAGTGATTGAAGTTGCCAGCGACGGCTGGTCAACCTCGGCGGATGCTTGATTTCCGGCAAGTTGGCAATTTTTTTGACGTTTGTTTTGATGTTTCTCGAAATATCGAAGGATCTCAACTATGGCCTCTAGCGTACTGACTCGATTCAACCGGAGTGTGCGGCAGTTTGATGGGGTGGCGTTAGCGATCGCCGTCATCTTCTTAGCCCTCATGATTCTTGCCCCAGTGCAGGCTTCTAGCAGTCTCCGCTTTACCCTCGCAAACCTATGGGATGTTGCTCCCTTTTTGCTGCTCTCCATTGGCATTGCTGCCTACGCTGCCGCTAGTGGCGCGGACAACCTGATTGCAAAGGCTTTCCAGGGCAAGCTGAGGGTGATGATTCCTGTGGCGGCATTGTTTGGGACCTTTTCCCCATTCTGTTCCTGTGGGGTGATTCCTCTAATTGCGGCGCTGCTGTCGATGGGGGTGCCCGTCGCTGCTGTGATGGCCTTCTGGTTGTCCTCACCGCTGATGGATCCCTCCATGTTTGTGCTCACGGTGGGAACGTTGGGAGTACAATTTGCAATCGCGAAGACTATTGCAACCATTGGCATTGGCTTATTGGGCGGTTTCGGCACCTTAGCGCTTATGCGTTCCGGTTGGTCGTCTGCGGCCTTTGCCAATCCCCTGCATGAAGGTGTCGGCAACGGTGGCTGTGGTGGTAGCCGCGTCCGCAACCCCAAGCCCGTCGCTTGGCAATTTTGGCAGGAGTCAGAGCGCCAGCAAAAATTCTGGAAAGGTGCTAGCAAGAATGCTTGGTTTCTAGGCAAGTGGTTAGCCCTCGCCTTTGTACTCGAAAGTTTGATGATTGTGTATGTCCCCAATGAATGGATTCAGGCGATCGCAGGTGACGGCGGTTTGTTCTCTATCGGCCTAGCAGCGCTAGTTGGCATCCCGGCTTACCTCAATGGCTACGCGGCCTTGCCTCTGGTTGAGGGCCTGATTCAACAAGGGATGTCTCCTGGTGCAGGCATGACGTTTTTGCTAGCCGGTGGAGCCACCAGCATCCCAGCGATGATTGCGGTCTTCGCCCTAGCTCGTCGCCCTGTCTTCGTGGCCTATCTGGGTTTTGCCTTTATGGGTTCGATCATAGCTGGCTTGGCCTATACCGTTGGAGGCTAAAACAATGCTGGCAAGCTTTTTCGATGCACTGTCACACCCTGTAAGACTACAAATCGTTCAAATATTGAAGAGCCAATCCGATTGTGTTTGTGGCGAAGTGCTCAAAATTGGCTCGTTTTCTCAATCCACTATTTTGAATCACCTACGCTTTCTAAGGCGAGTAGGCTTGATTCAGGGAGAAGTGGACGGTCCAAATCGTTGCTATTGCCTTAATTCCAATACGTTAGATACGTTCAAACGAATGGTCGCAAGATTGTAAACCCCAGAGATAGAAGCAATGCATCCCATCGACGTTTTGCCCAATGTGACACTCCAAGTCCATGGCACCATCTCAGAGATATGTCTCCAGCGCGATCTAAGAACGTTTCATGAAGCCTGTCATTGGGTAAAGAATCTACCCTATGGTGCCAATTCGCATAGCGAGGATTCGCTCATTCTATTTGAGGAAGGCTGCGGAACGTGTACGACGAAACACGGGGCGATCGCTCGTCTAGCTCAAGAGCACAACTTGCCGATTCATAAGAACTTAGGGTTCTATCGTCTCAATGATGACATTGTGACCGGAGTGAATCCGATTCTGGCATCCTACAATCTCGACTTTATTCCTCAAATCCACTGCTTTTTGGTTTACGAAAACTGTCGAGTGGATCTCACGGAGGGTAACTGTAACGGCAAAAACAAAACCATTGAGGACTACGACTATGTGGTTCAGGTTCAGCCAGATCTGTCTGAAGCGCAGCATCAAGCCTGCTATCTAGAATATCTGCAGCGATATGCTGACAACTTTCCAAAACTGGCAGCGCTGAGTGAAGCAACGGTGATGGAGGTGCTTGCCAAGTGCGATCGCCAGTTGAAATATCAGTGCTCGATCTTCGCTCAGGAGCTAGCAACAGCCCAATAGCTATTGGCAGTTGTCTAAGATCCTGACATCGTTTTCCCCTATCGGGATGATTCAACCAGCCCTAACCGCCTCAGAGGAATCGCCGACTTTTCCTTAATCAGAGGCGATTAGGCTTGAGATAATCCAGAAGCCTGCCTATCAAGAGTTCTATGAGTTTTGACCACCAACCACGCATTCTGTTTCTATACGGTTCCTTACGCGAGCGTTCTTACAGTCGGTTGCTAGCGGAAGAGGCGGCCCGCATAATTGAAGACTTTGGGGCCGAGGTGAAATTCTTTGACCCGCGCGGTTTACCTTTGCATGGGGCAGAACCGGACACTCACCCCAAAGTGCAAGAGTTACGGGAGCTGTCTCTGTGGTCGGAAGGGCAGGTATGGTCGAGTCCTGAGTTGCACGGCAACATTTCGGGCTTGATGAAAACGCAGATTGACTGGATTCCCCTCAGTCTGGGGGCGATTCGGCCAACTCAGGGACGAACGCTGGCGGTGATGCAGGTTTCGGGAGGGTCGCAGTCTTTTAACGCGGTGAATACGATGCGGCTTTTGGGGCGCTGGATGCGGATGTTTACCATTCCCAATCAGTCGTCGGTGGCTAAGGCCTATCAGGAATTTAATGCAGACGGCACCATGAAAGAGTCGGCTTACCGCGATCGCGTCGTGGATGTGATGGAAGAACTCTACCGTTTTACGCTGTTGCTGCGTGATAAAACAGACGAACTCACCGATCGCTACAGCGAACGCAAAGCGGCGGCGGCAAAACAGGTTGAAGAAGCCGCGAAAAAAGCAGTGCAGTAAGTCGCGCCCAAACCGCAGACGGCACTGCAGTGGCAGGGGGCAATTACTGAACCCTAATGAGTTCAACGCCCCCTCAGTTTATTTCAGGATGTTCCCCACCTCAGCCGCTGGCTTTAGACGCCATATTGATCAATTTGCTCTTTGAGATACTCATCGGGTTGGGCGGGGTCAAAATCACCAAATTTCAGGTTTTCGACTCGGGTCAACTCTTCGGGAGCGTCCGCCCCCAGTTCTTCCGCCAATTCACGAGCCAAATCCGTCAAAAAGATTTGCTCGCCAATTTCGTCATAGTTGGCGTCTTCTGTCGGCATATATCCCCAGCGCACCAGTTGGGTCGAGATCCAGCTAGCAAAGCTCTTCCAAGGGTAAGGATCAAAGTAAATGCGATCGGGCACGTCTAAGGTATTGCCCTGACCATCTTCAAAGTTGCCGGTCATCACAGCTTCTAAGACTTCAACGGGTTGGTTGAGATATTCTCGCGGGGCGATCGCGGCGGCAATTTCTTTGCGGTTAGCCGGTTCATTGGCATAGGTGGCCCCGTCAATGATGGCTTTGTTCAGAGCGCGGAAGGTGTTGGGGTTTTCGTCGATCCAATCTTGAGCGGCGACAAACGCACAGCAGGGATGACCCGGCCACAAATCCTTCGTCAGCAGATGGATGAAGCCAATATCGTTAAATACGACCCGCTGGGTAAAGTTATCCGGCAAGATAAAGGCGTCAATTTGCCCGGTAGACATTTGAGCGATCGCATCGGGGGGCGGCAGAATAAGCAGCTTCACATCCTGATCTGGATCTAACCCGCCAGAAGCCAAGTAGTAACGCAAAATTAGATTGTGATTGGAATAGTCGTAGGGAATGCCAATGGTCATCCCCTTAAAGTCAGCCGGACCATTCACTTTGCCCAGGTGCTTCTTAGCGACGGCAATCCCTTGACCGTTATTGTTTTCAATGCTCGCCAACTTCACCGAGAAGGCTGATGAACCCAGTCCCAGCGACATCGCGATCGGCATCGGGGCCAGCATGTGATACGCATCCAGTTCACCTGCGATTGCGGCATCGCGCACCACTGACCAACTGGCGTATTTCATCAACTCTACATTAAGGCCGTGCTTGTCATAAAAGCCCAGCGGGTCAGACATGATGATGGGCGATGCACAGGTGATGGGCAAAAAGGCGATCTTCAGATCATTTTTTTCTAAATCACCCGTGGTCGGAGGCGTAGGGGTTTCCCCTTCCGGCATTGCTTCGTCGGTGGGCTGCTGGGCACAATTTGCCAGAGTCACTAGGGCCGAACCCACAGCAATATTTTTCAAAAATTTGCGGCGCGTAAACTGGCTAGTGCGCTGAGCATCGGTAAAAAACTGACCCGCTTTAGGGCCAAAGGCAGCGGCAAACGCCTCATCCAAGCCGCCTGCCAGCTTAATCAAATCCAACACCAACTTTTCACGCTTGGGTTGCCCTTTACCCGCCATTTTGACAAACAGTGAAGTGCGGAGCTCTGCTTGACTGATGGCATCAGCAACCGCGAGGGCTTCTGGCTGATAAAGGCGCATTTTGACTAAATCATCAATCAAATTGGCCGGATCGTGGGGCATATCGGCCATAAATTTCCAGTGATCTTCGGTGGAATGGACGCTGCCACAAATCAAACACCGCACGGCAATGTCACCAACGTTCCCCTGCTGACACGACAGACTATTCCATCTTTGGCTGGGGGTTGATACAGAGTTAATCATCAGAAACTGCTCTCACTAAAAATGAAGCCCTTGCAGCAAACACTCTGGCCCACGGGCAGGTGGATCTGAGCTCACCATTGGTGCTGCTTGGTGGCATTAATGCTACCAAGCAGACATCTCAATTACTCACACCCAAGAAACAAATAGATAGATTTCATTCTGAGACGACTATTGTGAACGCTGTGATAGCTGAAATTTGACCACAGAATGACAGATTTAAGATTCTTGAAATCTCTGGTTACGCCATTTCACTACTCTCAAAAAAGCTTCTTGGTGATCTTTATTAGAAAGGATTTCTCATGATATTTTTGTAGTCGCAAATACGTCGGTTAAAATATTTTGAAGAATGGGTATTCTCTGACATTGATCTGTTGATATCAAGCAACAGAAAATTATCCCTTCGTGTTACTGTGACGACTTCTGAGGTGGATCTTTAGAGGTCGGATAAATCGAGCTTTTTAGCGCCAACGAAAATCCCAAACCTGTGAATAGAAAACACAGAGTTTGGTTTTTGACATAAGGAAAGACCTGACTGGTTTTGTTCATGTCAGCCAGGTCAAACGGAGCGATTTAACTCCCAAATATTCGTCAATCAGCGTGGCCAAAAAAACTTAGGAAGCAGTGGTTAAAGCTTTTTCGGGCAGCGCAAATAGCATTTTTTTCAGATGCTTAAGGGCGGGCGTGACGATCGCCACAAAATAGGCCTCGCGCAGCTTTCGCTCCGGAGCACTGCCATGGACATAAGCTCTCGCTCCAGCATGCAACATCGTCGCTTGAGCGGCTCTTAAAGAGAGTTCTGAGCCGACAATGCGAGCTTGTACGACTTCTCTCAGCAGTTGGTCATCAATTAGGCCCTCACTGGCATCCAGCCGATCCGCTAGCGCGTAGGTGCGATCGCGCGCCATTAACAAATCAGCTTCAATATCCTCTGCCTGATCATCCAAGAAGTGATTCACATGTCCCAAGCGCTTGTTAGACCGCTTCATCAACTCCACACAGCTATCCACCAAGCCCAAGCCCATGCCCACTTGGGTCAAGATAAACCCAGGGCGGATGCGCAGAACATATTCTTCACAGGGAGCCGCTAACACTCTGGTGTCAGGCACAAACACATCGCGAAAGACGCAGCTATAGGTACCGGTGCCTTCAAGGGCGATGAAATGCGCGTTGCAGCGTAGCGTCATGCCCGCCATCTCGTCAGAAACGACAGCCATCATGTAGTCTTCACTATCGGCAATTTTGGCCGCGATGCCGAACCAATGCCCTGGCCCCAAATTGGAGACCCAAGGTAACATGCCATTCACCCGAAAGCCCCCTTCCACGGGCTCAGCAGTTAAGGCGATTTTTTCAATATCAACAAAATGCTTCATCGGGTTCGAGAGGCCGGTGCCTGCCAGTTGCTTGCCTGCCGCAATATCGGGCAACAATTCACTCGCCAAGGCTTGATTATCTGTGTTTTGCAAATACCAAGTACAGGCTACTTGACACCAGGCCATAAACCCAGTGGACATGCATTCCTTAGAGATTTCTTCAATGCTTTGAATAGCGGCTTTGAGGCCTAAACCGGTGCCGCCTAGTTCGGGGATGACGGCATGGGCAAAAGCGCCTACATTGCCCAGCTGATGTAAGATTTCGCTAGGATACTCACCTTCTAAATCAATATCTGAGACTTTGGGCGCTAAGGACTGTTGAGCCACATTTCTCACGGCCTCAGCAGCAGCTTGAAAATCGTGATTAGCACTTTTATTAGAAATTGTTTGAAGGGTCTGCATTGTGAGTATTTTTCAGTTTTGAGGATGTGACAGCAAGGAAAGTCAACCTAAATTGACTGATTAATGAAGAATCACTTTTAAGCTATCAAGTTTCAACTATAAAAGCTATGACCTGGGAATGCGACTAATCAGTTTGTCGAACCCGTTGGTCTGAAAAATCGCGATCGCCTACATAGATTAAGGGGATTGCCTAGAAAGAATGTACCGGTACTGTCAGGGTGGGTTTGGCGGCAAGCCTGAACGTCATCTTTACCAGCTAGCAACCAAATCCGCCCCAATGGGTATCGTTTTGATTGGAAATCTCCTAACGGGAAGTCTCCTAATAGGGTCGGCTGAATCAGTAGTCAATGCTAGGCCCTGAAATCACTGCCGACCCACCGGCATTGGTTGTCCGACGAGAATCGCGCCTTAATCAGCCATTTCAACGCTGACGGGCATCGGGTTTCTCAGGGTAGCGGATACAGGCGACCAGGTATTCGCATGGGCGACCATAGCTGCCAACGTTTCTTTGGAAGCATCGCCATCAATGTCTACCTTGACGCGCACATCGGTAAACCCAATTTGCGGTTTGGCGAGCTCGCCAGTTCCCCAAGTGCTAGTGATATTGATATCGCCTTCCAGAGAAATTTCCAACTTGCTCAGGGTGATACCTTGGGCAGCGGCATTGGCCTGCAGCCCCACGGCCAAACAAGAGCCAAACGCACCCAGCACAATTTCCGACGGGTTGGGGGCGGTATTGTCACCCAGCAGCCCTGGTGGCTCGTCTACCACAAACGGCTCCAGGTCACGAGCATAGTTCAAGCTGCGGAACTTACGGTCACAAACCGTTTTAACCTTCAAAGTCTTATCGGCTGGATTGGCACGGTTCTTTTCGCCCAGCTCTTTTAGCCCATCTTGAGGAATAGGCGCGATGGAAACCTTTGCGGTATCTGACATCAGATTCACCAAATAGAATGATCTATCTATTTATATTAAAGGAAAATCTCTGTTGGAGAACTGTGGTGATGGTTACAGTTGGCGGCGAGGTCAGCATGGTTTAACCCTCTGTGAGGGCATGCTGAAGTAGGTGGCGAGCCACGTCAAAACTGCGATGCAAGCGGTCAAGGTCGCGGTGCAGTTTGCCCATAAGCATGGCCCCTTCGATCGCGGTCATCATTTGAGCCGCCAGCACTGCAGGCTCAATTTCGGGTCGCAGTTGGTCTTGGGCTTGCTGCAAGCGCTGGGCGATCGCACTTTCCCAACGGTCAAACACTGCCTGCAAATGTTCGCGAAAGCTGTCGTCTTGCTCTACTAAGTCCACAATCAAGTTGCCGAGTAGGCAGCCCCCACACCAGGGTTCTTGGTGCTGCTTCGTTTCTAGGGTGTCGAGCATCCAAAATAATTGCTCAATGGCTGATTCTGACTGCTGGGTTGCCGGTTCCAATACGTTTTTTTTGAGCTTTTGCCACTCAAAATCAATCAGCGCGTGGCCGAGGGCCTGCTTCGATTCAAAGTAGTTATAAAAGCTCCCCGAGGAGGCCCCGCTCAAGGCAAAGAGTTCGCTTAAGCCAGTTGCTGTTAACCCTTTGCGATGAATCGTATTGATGACCGATGCGAGAATATCCTCACGGGTGCGCTTAAGATTTGCCATGGTCGACCAGCTTCAGAGGCCACACTTGCTCAATAAAGTGCTTACCAGCGTATCACCCTGTTCTGAAAGGCGTGTACGTCAATCACTACCGACTTTTCAAAATTGGAGAGGGCAGAGCCAGCGCTGCCCTTGGCGCAGTTGATCGATGAATAGACTCCGACGGGGGTTTACACTACGCCTGAATCGGGAGGTTGGCTTGGGCCCATACGGTCAAGAAAGCCACCCTGCGATCGTTGATTCCAGTCGGCGCTGTTAGATCGCATCAATGAGATAGTGATCAGGTCTTGATCGCCCACATCAAGCATGGTTCATTAGGCCAGAGTAACCATTGCCGCCCCCTCTAATGGCCAGACCGCTAGAGGCGACAAGAGCAACCCCTCATTATCAATGGAAACATTGGCCACGCTGCCCAGCTAGCCCTGACAAATCGGAGGGCAAGTGGAAGCAAATTTCAGTCTTCTAGGGCTGTCATTATTGAGTGGTCAAACCCGCTCAGTGAGGGAGAGACAACCCCTAGTTGGTTTGATGGGTGCGGGTGCCGGTAATATGAATCCCAAGGGCTTCAGGGTTCTAAGTTTAATCTGGTGACACGCTCTAGGCGTTGTGTTGCTTTTCGATGAACGAGCGACCGGCCATCAATGCGGCACTGCTAGTCGTGTATTCGTAGCCGTCGTTCAACACATCCAGTGCTGAATTAATCAACCAACATTGGTATCCCCGCTGCCGCGTATGACTAACGCCAATGATCCATCCAGGTAAGGCGGACAACTGCACGAATTGAGTATTTTCCATAGCCTTCATAGATTATTAAATTAATCTTAAGCTACAGCGTACCCCGATCACCATCCGCAATGCGCAAATATGCTGCTTGGTTAATCAACAGCAGTTCATCGTATCGGTTTGAAATACTCTTGTGCTCTAGGCTGCGGGAACATAATGTGGCACTGTGCCACTGTCTGCCCTGAACTAATTGCCGGATGAATGCAGTTTCCTAAGTTGGCATTTTGGCACTGGCACTGGTCAATGCGCCTATGGTCTTGCCAGAGTGGTTATCGCAATCCATGCTGGGAAAATTGATGGCACTTTAGGTGTGCGGGCTCACATGTACCCGCAATATTGTTCTCGTTGGCCCTTGGCGATCGCCTATTGGCTAACACGCATTTCGTCTAACAGCTAATTTAGTTACCCACTTACCGATGTCGAACCAAAGTATTGGCCTGGAATCTGGACTGTATGAATACTTGCTGTCTGTTTCTCTGCGCGAGCATCCGGTATTGGCTGAGTTACGCCAAGAGACAGCCAACCACACGATGGGACAGATGCAGATTTCGCCTGAGCAGGGGCAGTTTATGGGACTGTTGATTAAATTGCTCAATGCGCAGCGCACTTTAGAAGTCGGTGTGTTTACCGGTTACAGTGCTTTAGCGGTGGCGTTGGCCCTTCCCCCAACAGGATGTCTGTTGGCTTGCGATGTTAGCGAAGACTATACCGCGATCGCTCAAAAATACTGGCGCAAGGCGGGCGTCGCAGACAAAATTGATCTCCACCTCGCCCCAGCAAAAGATACGTTGCAGCAGCTTATTGATGCCGGGGAAACCGAGACCTTTGATTTTGCTTTTATTGATGCAGATAAAAGCAATTACGACACCTATTATGAGCAAACGCTACAACTAGTGCGGGCAGGAGGCTTAATCGCGATCGATAACGTGCTCTGGTATGGTCGCGTGGCGGATGTCACCGTGACGGACAACCGTACTAAAAAAATTCGGATGTTGAATCAAAAACTGTTTCAGGACGATCGCATTGACCTCAGCCTACTACCGTTAGGAGATGGTCTAACCCTGGCCCGTAAACGATAAAGCATTGAGTTGCAGGCAACATTCCAACATCTCTCAAGCTGGATTTCTCACCCTGACTGTCTCAGCGCTGGGATAAATGCGATCTCACTGCCTGGCAGCAGCTTGCTGGCTAGAATACATTGCCCGCAACACCAACGCTGGATCGACCCAATTACCGTTGTATTTCAGCCCCCAGTGTAGATGCGGCCCGGTGGTGCGTCCAGTCATACCAATGCGACCAATCCGTGTACCTGTATCTACCATCTGACCCTCGCGAATGCGGAGGCCGCCAGAACTATCTAGCATGTAGCGATCGCCTCCTTCTTGAGTGACATAGCCCTGCATGTGACAGTAGATATGCATCCAATTGCCTGACTGCACAACAACCGAAGTTCCACAAGAGCTGTCATCCGAGACCTCAATGACTTGTCCGCCCCACCAATTTCGAATGTAGCTACCAGAGGGGGCCGCCATATCGAGGCCATAGTGAAAGCGGCGGTCACCGCCATAGGGGTCAGAACGGTAACCGAAGGGAGAAGTATAGGCTTGAAAATTTTCGACTGGAAAAGAAGCTTGCTGCCATTGGGCAGCGGCTACAGATGTTGAGTCAAAGGCTTGGGCAGTCCCAGAATGGCTCATGTGCAACCAGATCGCGATCGCTGCTGCTAGCAATCCACCGCAAATCTGCAAAGCTCTGGGGAGATAGCGCCCCCTTGCCATCAAGATGGTGTTCAGACGCTTGAACCGAAACCAACGCTTCATAATGCAAAACCAGGGCGATATCAAGGACAAGAAAACAGCGGTCATTAACAACTGCAACTCATGACGACTAAGAATAGCCCAGCTTGGGCAAAGTGACACTTCAGATAGAGGCACACATCAGCCCACAAGCAACTCACAACGGCAAAGATTCCGCAGGAAAAAAATGGCTATACCCGGTCTGTAGACTGTCGATTTTGACCAATCACCTCAGACCGTCGACTCTGAGTGCCGGTAAAGTCGAAAAACTTTACATCTGGAAATGACGCTTGATCCCCAGCTGTCCCTCACATTTTGGGAGAGTCGGCCTTTGATTCCTCAAAAAACTTGGGGGTTGGGTGCCAAACACCAGATACAACTACGTCAGTCCTGACATCAGGATACGCAGATGTCTGGATGTGATCAGGGCAGAAGCAGCAAAGATCGATGGCCCAATAGAAAAATATCACCCAAATTTTGAGCGGCAGGGTTTATCTACACCCAGCCTTGAAGACAGTGCGGCACACACCATGAGGCCTGGTTGACTGACAAAAGTTTAGTCAGGCTGATACTCAAAGGAGAGCACCTTGA
>CAZLYS010000028.1:7990-13156 GCA_964563415.1 uncultured Halomicronema sp. | reverse complement strand
TTTCATCTAGATAAGACAGACCCAGCAGGTAGTGCAAAATCCGTTCATCAATCCGTAGCGGACTGCTGGTGAGGGGCTGTTCGGGATTAAGGCGAATCAATTGCCAGCGCCGTAGCGGCGCATCGGGCGTCAACGCACTCCAATGCGCCTGGGGAAAGAGTGCCAGCGCTAAACCAAAGGTGGGATAGGGCCGTTGTGGATCTGCCTGAGCCGCCGCACATAATGGTCCCCAAGTGGCTTCTAACTCCACCCCAGCGCAAAGTAACAGCACGTTGACTTCAAAGGGGTTCAACCGCAGGCGCTGACAGAGCTTTTTGAGGGCCGACCCTTGGGCGATCGCTCGATGCAAAACCTGTTGCGACACCTGCGCATGGGTCTGCAGCGCCAGCAACGGTAGCGGCCATGACTGATAGGGCCTAGGTGGCGAGATCGCCCGCTCTGCTTTGTGCTCAAGCTGTCGTCGCAGTTGGCTCAAACAGTCGATTAGATAGGTGCGGTTGGCTTCGTGCCAGACCGCCGGTCGACGTTTACTAGAATTTTGGGAAACCACCATCAAACATCCTGATTGAGCAACGCGGTTTAGGGCACAGTGAGCACCGGCCCCACATATTGTTCATAGGTGGCGCTGGCCGGGTCAAAGTCAGTCTCTAAAAGGCTCTCAGCGCCATCAATGGTAGCCCGCGCCAAATATTCGCCGGGTTCCACGTCAGCGATCGCCAGCTCAATCACTGTCGTTGCCTCATCCTCTGCTCTGGCCGAAAAGAGGTACTCGGCAGGCTGTTGACCGGTGCGTTCATTCAGCGCCAGGGTCACCCGACTGTTGGGGTTGACCGTCAAGTCAAATTGGATGCGAACCGTGCCCGATCGCGGCTCATCATCACCACCGTGCACGTTCTCCAGCACCAAGTTCTGAATCATGGGTCGCAATACAAACGCCTCCACATTCGACTCGACCCATTGCGGTTGGGTCTCGCCAGGGCGCTCAGCCGCCACGGTTCGAGCGGGGCGATCATCCGGCCGGGCACGACTCGCCCGTTCCACAAACACAGCGCGGGGGGTGTCCCGCGGATGCAATACCTGTAGTCCCTGTACCCCAGCCCGCAAATGCTCTAGGGGGATCGCCCCCAAATCGAGAATGATTTGATTAGGAGCCACAATTTGCGGGGCGACTACCTGACCGCCCAATTTAATTTGCACTTCCTCTGCTTCTAGCTGCTTACCGCGAATCAAGAGCGAACTGTCGCGCACAATCGGGCTGTAACGTCCCGCACTGCACAAAACTTGCTCGATAATCGGCTGTATGCTCGAAGGCACCGCACCCAAGTAGCGATCGCGCACCGGCAAGGCCCGCCGGGCAGGCAGATCGCCTTCGACCAAGACCACACTGACCTTGTAAGCCACCGAAAGCAAATACGACGCCTCAAACAAGCCACTCCACAGGTTCGACAAATCTTCCATTTCCAGATCTTGTCGCTCGACCCGCACTGCCTCGGTCTGCTCGGGCAGGTCCGAGGCTTCTAAAAAGGGATAGGCGCGGTTATCAATCGTGGCCTGCAAAATCTCGGGGTTCAGGGAGGCATAGTCTTCTAGCGTGCGAACGACACTACCCAGCAGGCGCTGGGGTTCTAGCTCCACCTCGTTGCCATAAAAGCTAAATAGGTAATACAAATCCAGCGCCGCTTGTGATTGCTTAGAGATTTCACCTCGACGCTGTCGGCCTGTCATCGCCCCCCCATTGGTGTGGGCGGGATTCGACAATATTTGATAGAGAAAGACGTTTACCCCTGATTCCGGTGCGCCCTCCCCCAAATTTTCCGGTCGCAGGGTCGTGACACGCGCCCCTTCCACATCCGCCTGGATGCTGGCCTGTAACAAGCGTTGGAGGGTTGCGGTGACAGTGGCGATCGCGAGGTAGTTACTCATGCCGTGGAGTGGAGGGGTGTGAGGGTAGCAGGGTGGATGGGGTGGGGGCGGTGAAGCAAGGGGGGGCGGTGGAGCGAGGGGGGCGGTTGGGTGAAGTCGGTGAGATGGGTGAAGTTAGTGAGGTGCCTCGCTTGCTGTTCCCTATTGCCTGTTCCCTATTCCCTACTCCCAAATTCTCTTCAATTCACTAAACCGTTAATCTTGCGATAAAAGGTTTGTAAAAACTGCAAATCTTCGGCAAACAATCCTTCAATCACAGTCGGCGTAATCTTCTCCATGCCGCCAAGTCGCGTAATCACTCGCGACAAGATTAAAACGGTGGAATACGCCGGATTAGCCTGGACTCGGGGGTCTCCCATCGGCACAATCTCATCCACCGCGCGCGACAGCCGCATATAGCCCTCGCGGTGAAGCTGGTCTTCTCCATCGAGGTAGCCCTTCGGCAAGATGAATTCAAATTCAGTTTGCACAGACATTGGCTTCACCTAATCGATTCACAAAGAACGTGCTACTTAGAAAGTGCAAAATTGTGAAAATCCGCCCTTTAAACTCTGAACCCTGCATTCTGAGCTCAACCCGTTTCTCCCCCCGGATCAACCCGCTCAAAGACTTCACATACAATCTCCAGTTCTTCCACCGCCAGGTCGCTGCCGGTTGCAGTCACATCGGAGCACTTATAGCTACTGGGCCAGGCCCGCTCAAAAGCGAACCGCGCCCCCTCGCTGGCATCTTGACGGTAAATGACGATCGCACCATCACGACGCTGATCGGCCCACCCTCCGTTTTGCACGGCAAATAGCCAATTCCATAAGGTTTTCGAGGAGCGCAGGCTGCGAACCAAGGTAATGTTGCTGAGCTTCAAATTGCCCGGAATTTTCACATTCGAAAATTGGCCGTGGCTGGCATTACCCCAGGCCAAGGGCACGACCTCGGGACACTCAATCACATCCTGGCTCGCTTTCAGGCCCTTGCACTCTTGAAAGTAACCATCCACCGCTTCATCGCTGCCATCTAAAAAGAGGCCGACATAAAACCGCGACGTGGTCAGAATTTCGTGGGTGGGTTTAGCCACAATGGCTGCTCCATTAAGTTCGTGATCGCTCCTTTAGACCTACTTCACCCGGTGAATGCCCGCATGATGGACTTCTACTGTCTCTTTAAACATGTCGGTGCTGTCAGAGGCGAGAGAAGTCGTGGTGTACGTGGTCGGAATCGCATCCACAATGTTGTAACGAGCGCCTTCGCTGCCGTCTTGATTTAAAAACACAACCGATGCGACGGAGCGATTATTGATCCAGTCAGTACCGCCACCGGCAAAGCTGGTGGGGTGACAGGCTTTATACCACTGCTCCAAAATGTCGTTCTCAATGGTGCTGACAAATTCGAGAGAGAGGTTTTCAAACGAGGTGGAAGCAATCGTGAACTGGGTATCACTCTTGAGCCCCTTTTGTAGGCCAATCGATTCCCCTTCACCAGCCACTTCTAAGGTGATGTTCAAACCGGAGAGCTTTTGGATTTTCAATTGCTGGCTGCTCCCAGTCGCGCCATCGCTCAATTCAAAGAAAAATCGACTGTAGGTTAAATATTCAGGAGTTTGGGCCATTTTGCATATGCCTCACAAATTGTCGGGTTAACGGGCAGAAAGGAGATGGATGGCGACGTTCAGCATCCAGAATTCAGAATTGAACACCTAGCTGAATGTGGGTCTCAGCGATCTTCAACGACTTAGGCAGCGGCGGCTGTCGCCGTGCGTGGATCACCACCCGCCAGAACCTTGTCGATTTTTTCGCACACAAATTCGTAAGACTCAACGGCGAGTTCTTCACCCGTGGCGTCGGCATCGCCCAAGCTGTAGCTTTTGATCCAGGCTTGCACAAAGTTCCAGCGCACAATCTCCTGGTCACCATCAGGACTGTAGAGCACTACCGAGCCACTCTTACGAGCGTTGGCCCAATCGCCCTCGCCCAAGTCGCTAGCGGGTTTGGCCTGGTTAAACCAATCGTGCATCATACGGCTGGCACTAATAGGCTCACCGCTGAGATAGACCTCGACCGTCAGCGTTGGGCTAGAGTCAAAGCCGCCAGAGCTAGATTGGCGGTTGGTCTTGCCACCTTTACCGCATTCCAAAGGGGCTTGACCGCCAGTGGTTTTAGCTTCGTACTTCACCTCGGTAATGCTTTTGATTGGCAGTTCTTCAATGCCTTCCCAGTTGATGTAGTACTTACTGGCATTGGTGGTGGCTAGAGTATTAGCCATGATGAATCGTCCTCATAATGGGTGGATGAGTATTGGGGTGGGTGAGAGGGTGGCAGGGTGATGGGTAGGTGGGTTAGATGGAGTAGGAGGGTGAGGGTTAAGGGGCTAAGGGTGTGTTGACGAACCTGTCCAGAGGGCTTGGGTGAAGGGGAAAAGGTGAGTGGAAGCAGTCAGGTTGGGTGGCGGAAGTGGCATCCCTGTTCCCTATTCCCCGTTCCCTATTCCCCGTTCCCTGTTCCCTATTCCCCGCTCCCTATGCCCTTTCTTACTCAAACCCGGTGGCCTTACCCCCGATTACCCATCAACAGAGCTGTTCGGAATTCCATTAGCCTTCGTCTTGGCCGGTCCACTGGCTAAAGCGGAAGATGACGAACTCAGCCGGTCTGACCGGAGCGACGCCCACTTCGACATACAACCGGCCCAAGATCATCGAGTCAGGGGTATTCAGCTCGCCGTCGCACTTCACATAAAAGGCTTGAGACGGACTGCTGCCCATCAGCGCCCCTTGACGCCATAAGTTCGTCAAGAAATTGCTGATAGTGCGAGTGACCCTGGCCCAGAGGTCTTCATCATTCGGCTCAAACACGGCCCATTGGGTCCCCAGTTCCACCGATTTTTCGATATAGCTCATCAGCCGCCGCACGTTGATATAACGCCACTCGGTCTGATCGGGTTCGACTAAGGTCCGAGCGCCCCAGATGCGAATGCCCTGGTTGTTAAAGGAGCGGATGCAGTTGATGCCCTTGGGGTTCAGCAACTCTTGCTCGCGGAAGTTGCAGTCATAGGTGAGGCCCAAAACGCCACGGGGGACTTCGTTCGCTGGAGCCTTATACACCCCACGGGTTTCGTCCGTGCGGGCCCAAACACCCATCACATGACCACACGGAGGAATCGCAATCGGGCGGCCATTATCACGGGGATTAGCCACCGAGATCCACGGATAGTAGAGGGCAGCAAACTGCGATCGCCGATTGAACTCTTCCGACA
>CAZLYS010000028.1:0-7890 GCA_964563415.1 uncultured Halomicronema sp. | reverse complement strand
GTGCGATCGTCGCGCACCCCTTCCACATCCCGAGAAAAGGTGCCGGGACTCGGAATGAAGGGCGGCGGGCTGACTTCGCAGTAACCATTGCTGGGACGGCGAGCCAAGGGACTGCCCGCCTGGGCAATATCAGCGACTTCCAACAATTCAGAATCGGCCAGCGCCGTGACCACATAATCACCGACGGCTGTGTCCACATCGGCATCCATGCTCAGGTGCTCGTAGCTTTCCAGCACAGTGTCACCGTCCATCACTGCGATCGCAAAATACTCGCCGGTATCAGGCGGTAGGGACTCGCTATCATCGCTTGCTTTCGGGGTACTATCGCTGACTCGTACTGAGAGCGACGGGGGACGGCCACCGTTCATCGACGGCACTAAGCTACCACTCGACTCTTCACTAGCCGTGCTGGCCGCCGCACTACGAGAAAAGCTCAGAGTTGGACGACGACGACGGTTCAGAATCTGAGTTGGCGAGGCTGCCGGAGTAGTCCCTTTCGCACCAGGCAGTTGGGTGCCCACACTGGCGATATAGCACCGGCCACCCCCGTTCAAGAACCAGCCATATACGGCAAACGGCAAGTAAGCATTGAAATCCGTAAAGCCGTCGGAATTCGGCTTGCCAAAATACTCTAGATATTGGTCCCAATTGGTCACCATCATCGGCTTCAACGGGGCAGCACCACCCCGAATGTCTTCCGTAAAGCCGACAAAACCAGCCACCGCTGTCGGCACCCCTTCGATCGGGCGACTCCCACGATTGACTTCTTCGATGTAGACACCGGGCGCAAAATAGTCGAGTCTGGGCATGATTCAAGCCTCTCCTTAAACGTTGGCAGTAAAAACTTGGCAGCGGTTGGCAAACAGGGTCTGTTGAGTGGTGTCGGCAAAAACTCCTTCAGCAATGGCACTAAAGTCAACTGGGGGCTATGGCGGCAAAGAGGCCGGGGACCCAGCCTCGGCAAGTTCTCCTGTGGGTACGGTCACTTTGAGATAGAGGGCGGGCTGCAGGGGCACTTCGAGCGCTCGCCACAGGGCAACAATATCGATCGGTCGAGCAATTTCGATCGCAATGCTGCCGTACCCTTGCAAAGCCGGCACTAACCGGTCTGCAGGAATTTCTGAATGTTGGGCAAAGTAGGCGATCGCCTCCGCCAGCAATTGCTGTTCGCCTAACCGCGTCCAATCCCGAGCCACCACGAGGAAAGAAATTTCGACCTGCCCAGACCCTTCTGGAATAGTCGCCCAGTTCGCGATCGCCGACCCCGATTCGGAATCAGTCAAACTAGCCCCTGTTTGACACACGTCATAGGCATAGAGATTGACCCCCGCTGGCTGCGCTTGATAGCGCTGCGGACGGTCAAAACTCACCTGCTGCACAGTCTCTAGGGAAGTCTGACTAGCCAAAATTCGAGCCAGGGTTTGCGACACCGCTGGAATCATTCGATCACCTAAGGTGACACGACAGACAGAATGAACAGCTCTATTGAAACTGGATCAAGAGAATTAAAAGTTAGACCTTAGTCGAAAGTTTGGCATCACCGCCTTCATTGCCCAGAGAGCAGGAAAAACGGCGATCGCACACCCTTCAATCAAAGATCCACTTCTAGAACTTTTGTTTATTTCCCATTAAGAATTGTTCAAATATTTATTTTCTTAAACTTAAGCTTCAAGAGGTTTAGTATTTATTCACTGCGAATATAGATGCTAGTTAGTTTGTCTACAAATTAAGTTTTCTCGATGCAAAACTTTAAATAGACTGTTTTCTCAACAATGACTTGATAAAGTAAAGACGGCCACGATAAAGTGAGAACTTTTAATATCAGATGATCTCATTACATCTCTTTCTAGTGAGTTCTCTATAATGAACTCAGAAATCATCACGAGTATGGCTGATCGTTGATTTCAGGACTCACTAATTAACTCGAAAAGTCCCTGTATGCCATGTGATCTATGCAGCATCGGCTCAGTTATTGAGCTTGATCGCAGGCCATGATCTTCCGTTTCCGATATTCATAACACTATGGTAAAGCGATGGTGCATATGACATCCCAATCTGCGTTGAGAGAGCCTGCTGATCTGCAGGAATCCTTGCAATGCATACTGTCAACGGCTTTAGCCGTCCCGACAATCGTCGCTTATGTCGTACGCTTTTATGATCCACTCTCAAAGCGATACCAGATCGTCAGGCAAGTTAGCGACCCTCAACTTGATCAAACCTCAGCTTGCTTAAAGCGGTTAGAAAAAACTATCGAAGAAATTTTACCAGCTACCTCATCAGGTCCTTTTAAAATCAGTCAGAACAAGGCCAATCCAGCTCAATGGATCTATCCAGTGCCATTACCTGGTTTATCGGTTGAAAACCATTTATTCGCGGTTACCAATACGGCACTAATTCCTTCACAAGCAAATTATTTACAGGCCATTGCCGAGGCAATCGCTAATCATCTCAAAGTTTGGCGACAACAACATTCTTATCAGGCCAAAACAGCCAAGCTTGAAGAGATTTTAGGGAGTGTTGAACATCAAGTGCGCCAATCTTTAGGGCTGGTCAACTTATATCTATCGCTGTTAGAAGGCCAGTCACTAGATGCTCAAGGAAAGACCGTAACCGACAATCTCCGCGCTACCGTTAGTGAAATTGCCGATCGCTTAACAACCATTTTGGGTCCCCCAGAACCGCCGATCAACTCTCTACCATTAGTTGATCTACGACAGTTAATGAGCGATCGCGGTCGTGCATTTACGCCTTCTTTACAGGCTGCGCACTTGACGTTGCGACTGCCTTCAGAAACTGCTTGGCTGCAAATCGACCCTCACCAAATGGGGCAGGTAATCGACAACTTGCTGTGTAATGCTATTGCATTTAGTCCCCATGGCGGCATCATTGAGTGGACTTGGGATGTCTTTGATGGCGAAGTGCTGATGCAAATCACCGATCAGGGGCCGGGTATTCCACTACAAGCAGGGCAGAGAATTTTTCAGCCGGGTTATACTCAACGCCCTCAGGGCCAAGGGCTCGGGCTCGCGATCGTTGATAAAATCGTGCGTGAGCATGGCGGTCGCATTTGGGCTAACAACCTCACTCTGGGAGGTGCCCAGTTCAGTGTCATCTTCCCTCAAACTCAAATTCTTCAATCTGTACCAGGCCCATCTTCACTGCTCGAACAATCGCCTGAGTACGACTACTCACGTGCAGCTTATTAAAGATCGACGTCAGGTGAGCTTTGACCGTGCCCTGGGTAATGTACAAACGATTTGCCATATCCTGATTAGATGCGCCGCTCACCAGCAGCTGCAACACTTCACGCTCACGACTGGTCAGGGCATCTGCTAAATCCATCGAGGGCCGATCGCGATGGTGAAACGCCGAAAAAAAGCGGGTAGTCACTTCATCGCCCAAGTAAACGCGATCGCTAGCCCACGTCTTTAAGGCATCAGGCAACTGCGAGATCAATCGATCTTTGAGCAGATAACCACACGCGCCTGACTTCATCGCGCGAAAAATTTCTTGCGCATCGTTATGGCCTGACACGATCGCAACTTTACCGTCATAACCCGCTTGTCGGAGCTGCTCAAAAATCTCCAGCCCCGACTCATTGTCAATCAGAAATTCTAGATCGAGCATGACCAAATCAGGCTGTTGAGCGATCGCGATTTCGATACAGGTTTGCCCGCGATCGGCTTCATAAATCTCTTGAAACCAACCCACATTACTGTGTCGATAAAACTCAATAAACGCTCGCAACGCCTGACGATAACGCGGGTCATCGTCAGCAATCAGCAGCGATCGCAAAGCCTTCGTTGGAGACTTGGACTGATAGCCCCGCAAGTCAGGTCCCACAGTAGCATTGCCCACCATAATGTTTTGCCCCCAATTTGCTGATCAATCACGTCTCCCTATCCGCTTAAACACGATTACCCATATGCCCTCTGTATAGGGCAAAAGCAGCGGCCATTTAACAGATCAAGATACGTTGATCGATCAAGTGATGGGTCATTTTGCCCAGGTCAATTTAGGAGATCGCTACCCGTTTCAGTAAATTTACAGTTAGATACAGGAGTTAACGCGATCGCCACCGTCAAACCCTCCAAAAAATTGAACCATCTCCCTCTCTTCCCCATTACAACAGCAGCCAGCTTCGGATCTTGGTAGCAGAGTCTGCCAGGCAGGGTGAACAACGGTCCTTTTAACCCTGCAAGAACGCAGGGTTAATGCCCCTGAACACGTCTCTCTAATTCTCATATCAGAGGGTTAAACTGAACAATCTCCGCTTAAACAACCATATATAGAGTGTGAGCCAGAAGATGCTTTCTGAAGAATAGTTAGGTGTCTTAGTCGAGGTGCTGATGATACTAGATATTGATCATGTTCAACTTGCGATGCCTCCTGGGGGCGAAGACGTTGCCCGCAAGTTTTATCGAGATATTTTAGGGTTAAATGAAATCGAAAAACCACCTAAGCTAGCCCTCCGAGGCGGCTGTTGGTTCCAGGGTGCGGTCAGTGTTCACCTTGGTGTAGAGTCAGATTTTCGACCCGCGCTAAAAGCCCATCCAGCTTTTGTGGTGGCTGACTTAGCCAAGTGTGCTGATCTGTTGATGAATGCAGGGTTTCCCGTAAACTGGGACGCCAAAAATCCAAACGTGAAGCGGTTCTTCTCGGCTGATCCGTTTGGCAATAGAATTGAGTTTCTTGAGTAGTGCTGAGCGATTACGCAGTACTAGAACGTCTTAATATGCTCGGTTAAAGGATGCGGGTTCTTTCAAATTGAGAGTGATCGCATCATTCATCAGCAAGGCTATTTTGATCAACTATCCTTCTTTAAGGCCCAAGGGTTGCCGATTCCTCAAGATTATCTCGATACTTAACAAGTGACTGTACTTAGAACAGCAGGTAACTCTTCGGGGATTCAGCAAGGTACACTCTTCACCTAGCGAGCTATCAATCGGTAATTTTGTTTTACGCATCGCATCTATGCTATCAGTCGTCATTCCTGCCATGGTCGGACTTATCTCAGGCTTAGTATCAGCAGTCTTTAGCCATTTGCTGCTAATCAAAAAGATTCGCCGAGAAGCAGAGGAGAAACTGAGATTTGACCTCTACAATAAGCAGATAGATGCATATCAAAGGTTTTGGGATCTGCTAGGGCCAACTTCGCGCTATGCAGGCAGACAACATCAAGACAGAATGATCAAAAGCAATGAAACAGGTTACTTTCTTGATAAGGAAGCGATTGATAGTTTTTTTGACTCATTCCATGAGTTTTTTTACTCTGAGCATGGCATCTTTCTTAGCAGAGAGCTGCGGAATGCCTTCTTTCAATCGCGTGACTATTATTACGAAATCATTAATAGTACAGACAATATTTCTGAAAGCTGTATTCAGATTTCGAACACCAAAGCCAGAAAATGTTTTCAAGCTTGGGACTGGGTAAGGACTATCGCGAGAAATGACATCGGACTCCGAGATGTCGACTTTCCTCGGCTCTCAGTTAACAGCTCAGAACAGTAGATAGGAAAGCGATCGCTATGGCCCTTGCGAAGGGGCTGATTCTGCGTTTGCCTCATCATCACCTGTATAGTTTGAGGTGTAGAATTGCTCTCTCTAATCGGTTTTGATGGTGAATATATTATGCTGTACTGCCATCTCAAGAACAGTGAAAAGCAGAGCATTGGTGGCTATTTGTTAGGCAACTTTCCCAGGAAATAATGCAAGACACGCCATGACAGAAAAGATTCTGACAATTCGTGAAGCCATTAAACAGGATGAAACCATTATCGCTCAGCATTTATGTCAAATTGCCATTGAGCTTGGATTTCCACGTAGTTCGATTCGACAAGACTGGTTAGAGAAGACAATCCAATTTATCGATTATGCTCGCAGCAAACTGCAATACAAAGGTTTTGTCGCGGAGCACAATGAGAACATCATTGGCTCAGCAAGTTGCCAGCTCTTGGAGCTTTACCCAATGGTCAGCAACCAATACCAGAAAGGCTATATCTGGGGTGTCTTTGTGGAGCCCTCTCACCGAAGACAGGGCGTTGCAACAGCACTCATGGAGCAAGCAATGACCTATCTAAAGGAGATTGGTTGTACAACAGCAGTTCTGCATGCCTCAGAGCAAGGTAAGTTGCTTTATTCTCGACTTGGTTATGTAGAAAGCAACGAGATGGTGGTCAGTCTAATTTAAGCCTTGATCATCTTGCAAATATACGCCTGTATAACACTCCAGTGGTCAACCGACCATGCCACGATTATTGTTCGAATCGCAAGTTCTGGCAGTGGGTAAACGGTGACCTTCAGCAGGGTCTACAGATGATAGCCAAGCTTCAGGTAAAAATACTTGTGCCTTGGCCTTAGCGACTCTGCCAAGCATCATGAATTCGCTGCGTCTGGCACCTGAGTACAGTGCTAATAGCATCACCTAGTTCGCAACTGCCATCCCTTACCATTCACATAATCTCTTCTAGAATCCAGCTGAGTAGCCTCTCTAGCAATCGCATCAAGCACCACAAACGACTTCACGACTGGGAGGATTTGATTCATGACGGACAAATTAATCGCGGTAGCCGTAACAGCTGATGGCAGCCTTGCAGCCCATGCGGGCAGAGCCTTGCATTGGCAGGTATACCTCGTGGCTGATGACGCAGAAACCAGCCTTGCCTGGACGTTAGATTTAACTCGGATCGGCTGTCTGCACGAATGGCACGTGCGCGGCGATGGCAATCGTCATCCCCTACACTTTGTCGATATTGCCCTCGCAGCCTCTGCGGGTGAGGGGGTGCGGCGAAGATTACAGGCGCGCAACACCGAGCTATTAACCACCAGTGAGCCAGATCCAGAAACGGCGATCGCGGCTTATTTAAGTGGCAATTTGCCTGCAGGGTTGCCCCATGAAAAGGTGCCCTGCAACGCTCACTAACAGAGCCACGAACTTTAGCCGATCAGCCGAGAAGGGGCGGCACCGTTATCAGACACCGGCATGCCGCCCCTTCTCAATGCCCGATTGCACTTAGCCGCCGTAGTTCCAGCCGGTGCTCTCTAGCAGTAGCGGATCCCCCTCACGGTGGATGGCAGCACCCACGACTTCGCCGACAAAGACGGTGTGGTCGCCATGCTCAACGCTGCCCACGACGCGGCATTCCACGTAACCTAGCGTGTCCTTAATGACAGGACATCCCGTTTCGGGTGCTTCATAAAACTCGATATCTTCAAACTTGTTGCCGACGTGACGCTGGGGCTTGAAGAAGTTTTGAGCCATGTCTTTTTGGCTCGCTTCTAAAAAGCTGAGGGCAAACACGCCGCTTTGCTTCAACATTTCATGGGAACCCGAGTCGTTTTTGACGCAGTTCACCACTAGCGGCGGTTGAAAGGATGCCTGCATCACCCAACTGGCCGTAAAGCCATTCATCTCTTCACCATTACGGACGCCGCAGATGTAGAGCCCATGGGGGATTTTGCGCAGCAGCGTTTTCTTAGCTTGTTCGTCCAACATACAGACTTCTCCTAACCGTCTACCTCATCTTACCGGGGGGCGATCGCTCCTGAATCCCACATCAGCAGGATTAAATTCGCGCTACGCCCGCTTCCCGAGCCGCTTGCTGCACGGCTGACGCCACTGCCGGCGATACCCTAGGGTCAAAGACAGATGGAATAATATGTTCAGCGTTCAGCTCATCGGGAGAGACAAGGGCGGCGATCGCATGGGCTGCCTCCAAAAACATCCCGGTGGTCATGGCCTTGGCGCGACAATCTAACGCCCCGCGAAACACGCCAGGAAAGGCCAACACATTGTTGATCTGATTGGGATAGTCGCTGCGTCCTGTCGCCATGACGGCCACTAAGCCCGACACCAGCTCCGGCTGAATTTCGGGAATGGGATTGGCCATC
>CAZLYS010000027.1:0-13191 GCA_964563415.1 uncultured Halomicronema sp. | reverse complement strand
GATCATCAACACGCCGAACCAGCCTACATAAAGGCGGTTTTCGGTGCTTGTGATCCACTGACAGAACTGCTCCCATGCGTTAGCACTTTCGCGCTGCTGCAAGGTAGTTGTCATGATGAATAAGTCCTTTTCCAAGGTCGAATTATGTACACAGAAGCTCAAGATAAATGAACTTCTGTTACAGGTATATTAACGAGATTGCTTAGTTTTGTAAAGCGAGCTGACATAAAGCTCATCTTAAGAAACTTCTGTCAGGATCCGTGAAATGCCACTCCTAGAGCTGATTTGCGTCAGCCGTGTCACGCCGACTAACGAGAACCAAATATGAATAATTATTCTCTGGCAACTCAAAGATCTTTCTTTCGAAACATATAGTCAACGACGTTGTTACTTTACTTGAAACACGAGTGAGCAATCGCTCGGCCCATTTCACTACGCTGTTACAACATTATCCATGACGGTTTGCCCTGACTCCATCATTACTTACAGTTCAGCCCTGACAGTTGTGCCGACCTATGAGTGTTTTAACCGCTGCACCTACTGCAACTTTCGGGTCGCTCCTGGTCAAGATCGATGGTTGACACTGGCCCAACTAGAACAACACCTCGCCCGCGCCAAGGCGCACAACCTCTCAGAAATTTTGGTGCTGAGTGGTGAAGTGCATCCTAAGAGTCCTCGCCGGTTAGCGTGGTTCCAGCATATTTTGACGATCTGTGAAAGAGCGCTGCAGGAAGGACTATTGCCTCATACCAATGTCGGGCCCCTCAGCGAAGCCGAAATGAGGCAGCTCAAGGCGGTTAACGTCTCGATGGGATTGATGCTGGAGCAAATGACTCCAATACTTCTACAAACAGTGCATTGGCGGGCACCGAGCAAATTACCGCAACTGCGGCTAGACCAGCTTGAGCAGGCAGGCAGACTCCGCATTCCTTTTACAACTGGACTGCTGCTAGGTATCGGCGAATCAGAGAACGATCGCATCGATACTTTACAGGCAATCGCTCAATGTCATGAGCGTTGGGGCCACATTCAAGAAGTCATTTTGCAACCCCACCAACCCGGCCGCCAGCAGACTCACGCTCGAGATGGGTTTAGCCCAATGGCTTTAGCTGACTTCGTGAAAGCCGCCAGACGACATCTGCCCACTGAGATTACGCTGCAAATTCCACCAAACTTGATTACTGACAAGCAGTATGTGCTGACAGCGATCGCGAATGGAGCTCGAGATTTAGGGGGACTTGGTCCCAAAGATGAAGTGAATCCCGATTATCATCACCCTACTCCTGAGCAACTGCGATCGCGCTTGAAAAAAGACGGCTGGCATTTGCGTCCTCGGCTGCCCATCTACCCACAATATGATTCCTGGCTATCCTCTCGATTACGTCAGATTGTGAACAACTGGCGCAATTGCTTAACTCAAGATCCTCCTCTCAAATGCTGAGCAAAGCCAGCAGAGTTGTTCCTTGATGAAACGCATGTGGCGGACTGTAGATTCTGTATTGATCGACAAATCCAGATCAGTCCGTCTCAACTAAGGCTGAAACCCTTCAAACATGAGGACTGACTCATCAGCGACACTCAGCACACGTTCTGGCTTACCCGTGATCGCTTAAGAATCCTTCAACAAGCTGAGAATCGCATGGGGGTTATCCAGTTCTCCGACCAATCGCCGCACCGGCTGAGGGGTCACTCGTACTAAGGTCGGCGTAGCTGCAACTTGATCGGCCTCTGCCTGCTCCGGATGTTTCGACACGTCCACCATTTGAAGGGTATAAAGCTGATGACGAGAGGTTTCCAGTACATTTTGTAAAGTCGTGAGAATTCGTTCAGTAGCAGCCGAATGTCCAGAGACAAAAAGTCTTAAGACAGTGCCAGTCGACTCATCCTGTCGATCTGGCACTTCCTCTAGCGAGTCGGATGATAATGACGATTCAGAGAGATCAAGGACCAAGTTGTGGTTATCCCAAAGTTGCGGAAAGCGCGATCGATAGGTTTCTAAAACAGACAAATCGATACTATCTGGATTGAAGCGCAAACGAGTCCACTCCAAATTCCCTAATTCAAAAATTGCATTTAAGAGCCCTTGATACCGATAGACAAACGGAGACACCTCAGCTGCAATGTGAGTCGTCGCAGTAACAGAGTTATGCCAGCAATCGACCGTTGCCGTAAACGCTGGCACCAAAAAATGAGGTGACTCGGGTAGGCCTAAATGCTCTTGCAGGGCACCACAGAGATTCAAGTGCCATCGCACTTTTTTTTGATAATCACGGCAGTACACCAAATCCCCCCCTGGTGTAAACACAGCAATGCCTTTAAAAACCTGGGGAGAATCTTGGTGAATCAGACTTGACATCAGTAAATGGGCTTTAGACTCGCCCTCTCAGCATTTGCGCCATCTCATTCTGTCGTGGTGACATATCTAGCGCAGTTTCTTCAGTAATCCGACCAGCTTCATACAGCGCGTATAGAGACTGATTCATCGTGCACATGCCATCAAAGCCACACTTTGGCATCAAAGCTTCAATTTCATCTAGATCACCCCGCATGATGTAATCCTTAATGGCATCCGTATTGATCATAATGTCGTGAAAGGCCGCTCGCTTACCATCTGTAGTGCGGCAAAGCCCTTGCGCCACAACCGCAACTAATGATTCAGCCAGCGAAATCCGTACAGGATACTGCTGCTCAGGCTCGTATAGATTAAGAATCCGTTCAACGGTTTTCACGGCACTGTTAGTGTGCAAGGTCCCCATAACCAAGTGACCCGTTTGAGCTGCTTTAAGGGCAGTATTGACGGTTTCTTGATCTCGCATTTCGCCGACTAGGATGATATCGGGGTCTTCTCTCAAAGAAGCCTTGAGGGCATTTTTGAACTCTATTGTGTGGCGTCCAACTTCGCGGTGCTTGATCAGGGCTTTCCGGCTCTGGTGTACAAATTCGATGGGATCTTCAATCGTGATGATGTTTTTAGGCATCTCCTTATTGATGTAATCCAACATCGCGGCCAAGGTGGTAGATTTACCAGAACCAGTAGGCCCAGTGACTAGCACTAAGCCTTTGTGATAGTGACAAATATCTCGAAGAATGGGGGGTAGGTTGAGCTGCTCCAGCGTCAAAATCTTATTGGGAATCAGGCGGATCACCATGGCTGGTCCCGTCAGAGAATCGAAGATATTGATCCGGATACGGGAAAATTCAAACTGCCCTGCACCGTCAAAGTCCAAGGTTTGCTTGAATTGCTGAATCTCTTCGGGCTTGAGAACCTCGGTCAGCCAGCCATAAAACGTGGATTCATCAATGACCGGGTAGTCTGTAGTCGTAATCTGACCACGATCGCGAAAGCGAGGAACCTCCCCGACTCCCAGATGAATGTCTGAAAACCCCTTATCAAAAGCCTCTCGCGCGATCTTCTCTAAAGTCAACGTAGGCTTAGCCGTTGTGGTTGGCGGCGGTGGCGCACTCTGGCCTGGAGTCGGAGCAGGAGGAGCAGAAGCAGGTCTACCAGCAGCAGCCCGACTTGGAGGTGGTGGGGGAGGCATACGAGACGGCACCGCAGGCGGACGTTGAGATTCGGCAGACATAAGGACGCTTTCCGTAGATTTACAAACACCTAACGACGGACATTGCCGAGATAGCAGCAGATGCCCCTAATAATCCATATCTTTCCCAATTTTGCAACTGAATTTTCGCTCCTAGTGTCCATTGTGTGGTCTTGATCCACGACTTCGCAGAATAGTTCATGCTAATTGACATAGACAGCTGCAAAACGTGCTAGGTTTGTAGAGTTGTCAAAAATCGCACGTCTGGTCTTTTGGGTGTCTTCTTAACAAGACTGCCAGGCGGAGGTTAAACCCGAAAGGAGTAACAGAATAATGCCAGTAGTTTCTTTGCCCCAGCTTTTAGAGTCTGGGGTGCATTTCGGTCATCAAACCCGACGATGGAACCCCAAGATGTCTCAGTACATCTTCACGTCGCGCAATGGGGTTCACATCATTGACCTGGTACAGACTGCTCAGCTGATGGATGAGGCATTTGCCTATGTCCGTGGTGCGGCAGCTCAAGGCCAGAAGTTTTTATTCATTGGGACTAAGCGCCAGTCAGCTGGCATCATCGCGCAAGAGGCGGCGCGCTGCGGTGCTAACTACGTTAACCAGCGTTGGCTAGGTGGCATGCTGACTAACTGGGAAACGATTAAAACTCGGTGCGATCGCCTCAAAGAACTTGAAAAAATGCAGGAAACGGGAGCGTTAGCTCTGCGTCCGAAAAAGGAAGCTGCGGTATTACGTCGTGAGTTAGAGAAGCTGCAAAAGTACCTGGGTGGATTAAAGACAATGCGTCGTCCCCCCGATGTTGCTCTCATCATTGATACGCGCCGAGAATACAACGCTGTCCAAGAATGTAAGAAGCTGGATATTCCTATCGTGTCTCTACTCGACACAAATTGTGATCCAGACGACGTAGATATTCCCATTCCGGCTAACGATGATGCCATTCGCTCCATTAAGCTAATCGTGGGTCGATTAGCAGACGCCATCTATGAAGGCTCCCACGGAAGAGTCGATTCAGGCGAAATCTACGACGACTACGACGGTGCTGCAGTAGATTTTGACGACGAAGGTGATATTCCGTCTGCTGATAGTCAGGACGACTCTGAAGAGTAGTCTGGCGATCGCGCTAACAATCAAGCGACAGAAGAAGCAACGAGGCAAACATGGCAGAAATTTCGGCAAAATTGGTGAAAGAACTGCGCGAGAAAACAGGCGCAGGCATGATGGACTGTAAAAAAGCCCTCAAAGAATCTGATGGCGACCTCGAAAAAGCGGTAGAGTGGCTTCGCCAAAAGGGCATTTCTTCCGCCGCTAAGAAAGAAGGTAGGGTTGCTGCGGAGGGATTAGTGCATAGCTATATCCACGTTGGTGGCAGAATTGGCGTCTTGGTTGAGGTGAATTGCGAAACTGATTTCGTGGCTAAAGGCGACGCTTTCAAGAGCCTAGCTCAAGACATCGCTATGCAAATTGCGGCTTGTCCAAACGTTGAGTACGTCAAGGTAGAGGACATCCCACAAGAGTGGATCGATAAAGAGAAGTCGATCGAAATGGGACGTGAGGACTTAGCCAAGAAGCCAGAAAACATCCGCGAGAAAATTGTCCAGGGCCGAATTGACAAGCGCCTCAAAGAGCTGTCTTTAATCGATCAACCTTTCATCAAGGATCAAAATATTACTGTTGATGAGTTGGTCAAAAAGACCGTCGCGCAGTTAGGGGAAAATATCCAGGTTCGCCGATTCTCTCGCTTTGTCCTCGGTGAGGGCATTGAGAAAGAAGAAGTCGATTTTGCTGCGGAAGTAGCCGCTCAGGCGGGTGGTAAGTAATCTGGTTTATCGCCGATACAATTGATGACTGACACAAGACCAGGTAGACACTTTTTCATCTGCCTGGTTTTGTTGTTAAGAGTAATCTAGGCAGCCTAACGCGCCCATCCCAAATCTATTACTAGTCAGGATAGAGGCAACCCAAAACTCTTAAACGCATCTCAGAATGACACAATAAGTCCGAGATCTGGTCAGCATAATTCCGCTTTATGAAACCGCGTCAGAGTTTGCGATCTATCTGAATTGACCATAGTGATTAAGTGTCATTAGTCCATTTACCGCTTAAGCTATCAGGATGACGATAGCGACGACATCTGTCACTATCATCTGCCGAATTGATGATGCAAAAGAAATGGCTAGAAGCCTTGACCAAATTTCAGCAGATCTGACCAAACTGGATGCCGCCACTCAAGGGCTAGACCAAAATCTGCAGACTGTTTATCAGGACTATCTAGCCACCTTAGGTCAAGCCGTTAAACGCCAATTGATTTTGGCTGCTTATCACCTCTGTACTCAGACTTATCCAGAAGAGTTTTTAGCATTGACGATCACACAGCGTGAGCAACTGCAAGCGAACTTGCGTCAGCTATCGTCTCAAGGCCAATCTCAGATCATGCAACTCGGTCAGATGAAAAATCTGACTGAATTGGCAACGCAACTCGAAGAGGCAGTCGTGGCTAAGTATGGCGCTATGGCATCAGACTCAGAGAACATTAGTGAAGAAACCACTCCTGAGGATCTGACTGCACACTCTGAAGCCGCCATGGTGCCGCCAATGGAAGTCACTGAAGTACCAGCTGAACCCTCAGAAGCTGCTGCTTCTCCGACGGAACCTCTAATTGAAATCAATGACTTAGAAGCACCTCTGGATAATGACTCAGAGGAGCCTTCGGATAATAGCCCGGAAGAGCCTCTGGATATAGATTCAGAAAAGGCTTCGGCGATGCTGAAGCGACTGAGTACTTCTTTATCTCTCTTTTCAATCCTTGAAGCTGAACCTTTAACACCCGTCAGTCTGGCCAAACGCCATGTCCTCTTAGAACGTCACCTGAGGACCATTCTGCGCACGCTTTCAAGTTTAACGAATCATTTACTCAAGCAGGCCAATGTTTTACCAGACCTGCCCGAAATGGTCATTGCGGCTGCCACTGAGGCCGATGGAGACAATGCTGGCCCGAGTACTCCGAACTTAGTCAGCGTCTTAGTGGAAGTCGCTGATCGTTCCCCTGATGACGACCGCGATACTGACGAAGACCGCGAGTTTGAGGAAAACGATGAATCATTCGACGACGAAGAGACCGATCATGACATGACCCATCTTGTCGCGATTAATCTGCGACTCGCTGATATCGAGTTTGCTGATCATCAAACCGCTCTATGGCGCGGACGCCTACAAGAGACTCTGCACAAGCTCAAACGCCTGGGTCGCCGATACCAAACCCTGCAGCAAGAAAAGGCCCAGGCCGAAGCTGAGCATGCCTGGCGTGCTGTTTGGTTTGAGGAGTAGTGAGGTGAAGAGAACCCAGAGGCAACGCCACTTTATATGACTTTCAAGATTGCAAGAAGATGGCCAATTCTCGGGCGCATGTCAGCGTAGTGCTAGCGATGACTGCAGATGGCAAGATTGCCGATCGCGATCTCACCGCTGCCCGCTTCTCTTCTAATGATGACTTATTGCACTTGGAAACGTTGGTTGCACAAGTCGATGCCGTGCTCTTTGGCGCGGGTACATTGCGAGCCTATGGTACCTGCCTATCGGTGCGGCAACCTGAGTTATTGCAGCAACGCCAAGCCCGACAACAATCGACTCAACCTGTTCAGATCGTGTGTTCTCAGTCGGGAAAACTGGATCCGCAATGGCGCTTTTTCCGACAACCTGTATCGCGTTGGCTATTAACGTCAGCGGTTGGAGCGCAAAACTGGCGGAAGATTGCCAATGAGAATCACCTCTGCTTCGATCAGGTTTTGCTCGATCTAGCAGAACCGATGGATTGGAGATCGCTCCTGCAACAGTTGAAGCAATGTGGGATCAAGCGACTGGCATTACTGGGTGGCGGTACCTTAGTCGCTAGTTTTGCAGAACAAGATTTGATTGACGAATTGTATTTGACCGTTTGTCCCCTGCTGCTGGGAGGTGCCACCGCCCCGACCCCTTTTGACGGGAATGGTTTATCGATCTCTCAGGCTTTACAGTTACGGCTCGTCGATGTTCGCCAGCAGGGCGACGAAGTTTTTTTGCACTATTGTCGCTGCCATCCCGAGGGGGATTGATTTACGCTAAGGAAAGTTTTTCAATCCACGTCCTATTGCCCCGGATTTTATGGTTCAGCAGCCTCAGCCTCAGTACACCCTCGCCTGGATCCGCCAAATTCATGAAATTCCACAAGCGGCTTGGGATGACATGGCCCTGCCCCTCAAAACTCCTTTTCTAGAGTGGACTTGGCTGCACAATATGGAGCAGTCGGGAAGTGCCGTAGCCAATGCGGGCTGGTTACCCAATCACTTAACCGTGTGGCGAGGTCAGACGCTTATTGCAGCGGCACCGATGTATCTCAAAAGCCATAGCTACGGTGAATTTGTCTTTGACCATCAGTGGGCTGAATTAGCCAATCGTTTAGGCATTGAGTACTATCCCAAGCTTTTAGGAATGTCGCCTTTTACTCCAGCAGAAGGCTATCGCTTTTTGATCGCGCCGGCAGAAGATGAGCGACTGCTGACGGAAATGATGGTGACAGCGATTGACCAGTTTTGCGATCGCAACAACATCTCCGGCTGTCACTTTCTCTACGTCGATCCGGAGTGGCGATCGTTGATGGAGGAAATCGGCTTTAAAAAATGGCTGCACCATAGCTTCATCTGGCAAAATGACGGCTACGAGACGTTTGATGATTACCTTGCCCGGTTTAACGCCAACCAACGGCGTAATATTAAACGCGAACGCAAGTCGCTTGATAAAGCTGGACTGCGATTAGAGCCGATTACAGCAGACGACATTCATCGCGCTAACTGTTCGCTCATGTATGACTTTTATGCTGATACTTGCGACAAGTTTGGCTGGTGGGGCAGCAAGTATTTAACGCGTAAGTTTTTTGAGCACCTCTATCCAGATTATGCCCATCGGGTCGCACTGTTTGCCGCCTACAGCGAGGATATGGATGAGCCGGTCGGGATGTCGTTTTGTTTGTATAAAGGCGATCGCCTTTATGGCCGCTACTGGGGCTGCCGCGAAGAGTATAACCACCTCCATTTCAATGCCTGCTATTACCGCCCAATTGAGTGGGCAATTGACCACGGCATTCAGCTATTTGACCCAGGCGCTGGGGGACGCCACAAAAAACGGCGAGGCTTTCCAGCGCGGGCTAACTATAGCTTGCACCGCTTTTATGCCGATCGCTTACAAAAGATTCTGTTGGGTTATATCGACGATATCAACGTGGCAGAACAGCAAGAAATTGATGCGATCAATACTGATTTACCCTTGAAAGAGTTGAGTTAAAAGTGAATATAGGCGGTCATGAGAACAGCGGATAAGTCAACAAACCTCAAGCCATAGGCATTGAGAATTCAAGCTAGAATAGGTGTCTGGCACAGGTGCGACAGCGCCATGCCGTCTCATCGCAGATATTCACGAATGTTTTGAATGGTCAAGACCCCACCTTCTCAGAAATTGAGTTCTCAAGCATTGGCGGACCTCGATAACCGACTCTCACAGCGGTTTATTGAACTTGATCCGGGTGGTTATTTTTTAATTTATTTAGAGCACGACAATGGGTTAATTTGCGCCAAACATTTTAGTAATGTCATTAATGACAAAGGGTTGGCCTGTGATCCAGAAACCGGCGAGCCTTTGCCTTGTAGCGGCCATGTGCAGCGCCAGCATTCCCATGTCTATACCGGTAGAACAGCGAAAGAATTGTGCATCGCAATTTTTGAGTCACGCGATCGCCCTTGTCCAATCACCATGATGGATCATGCCTCATATCTCGGGCGTGAGTTTGTCCGCGCCGAATTAGCTTTGATCGCAGGGCAAGAATACGTACAGGATTAGGCTGGTAGTTAACCATGGTTTAGGCATGAAACCTGAGTGAGCTGAATTACCACAACAGTGAGCGTCTCAAGACCAGTCATCACTACCCTTCTGACAACTGCATCACGATGACAGTCCAAGCCATATTCCACGAATCAACCAGCACAAAATCAAAAGCATTGCGAGGATCTCGCAATGCTTTTCAACTCAATAATCAGGCTGGGGTATGTCGCCGATACAAGGTGATGCCAACCATCGGCAACTAGCCACCAACCGCCAGATAGATGTAGTAGGTTGCCATTGGAATAACGGTGGCAGCAACCAGGAAACCGATCACAATAACCGTGGCATTGCCGCGATTTTCTTCTGTCTCTTCAGCAGAAGCGAATGTACTCTCAAGCTCAAAAGAAGTTACCTCTGCCGGTGGACCTGGATCAGCTTTTCCAGAGAGCACAGCTACGAGGCGATCGCTGGCAGTGAGCAAAGCCTGGTTGTACTTATTACCCTGGCGTAAAGGAATCGCGATCGTCTCATCCACAACGCTGCTTGCAATGTCTGTCGACAGCATTTCAGCTGAGGTATTCCCGACCTTGAGCGCGGCACCATTGGTCACGTCATCCAACACTAGAATCGTTTGATTGGTACGGCTCTCTGCATCTGGAAACCACTTTTCCATCAAAGCATCAGCAAAGGTCGCCGGAGTTTCACCATAATCGAGCCGGTGTACTGTGACAAAGCGCACTTCATTCCCCGTCGCTTGCGCCAAGTCTTTGAATCGATCAGTGATTTTGCCTTCGTTGATGCGACTGATCAGACCAGCATCGTCAACAATCCAGGTACTGTCTGATAGCGGCGGCATTTGGTAAACACCAGCCGCGATCGCCGGTGCCGCCAGGGCCACCATGCCAAGTATGACGAAGACAGTCAGTAAAGAGCCTACAAAAGGCTTGATTACACGAAACATCATAGGAATCATCAATATGTGGCAGCTACTCTTTACTATACTGGCAGGCTTCGCTGCAAACGTGAACTCCTTGTCAATAAGGTGGCTGCCAGGCAGTGGGCTACTCGCAGTATCAACCCAACTTGATCGGGTCAGGCCATTTTCAATTGGTGTTGATTTAGGCCACTAAACTCAGCCTCAATTTGAGGAAATCGATGGGTGCTAAGAGAAGGTGTTGAGGATCGCGGCATCTGAACGTAGGAATTTCTCTTAAAAAGGAGGGCTTATAGATTGCCGAGCACATAATTTAGGTCTGACCTAATGATGGGCGGACGAACTCAGGATGCCAGGGGTGTGGTGAGCATCCTAATCTCATCTGATGATTCTGTTTAGCTAGTAACGACTTACATCAGATTCAGCGGATCTACATCAATCGTGAGACTAACTGGGGCTGGGCAGTGTTGTGACAGGTCGGTCAGATCTGGCAGTGGAGCCGCGATCGCTCCTTTGAGCAACACTTGCCAGCGATAGCGCCGCGCCACTCGAAGAATGGGCGCCGGGACTGGTCCTAAGAGCGACCATTCTTCACTGAGGCGGCTAGAGAGTTGCACCGCCAACTCCTGAGCCGTATGTTCCGCAGCTTGAGGATCAGGGCTGGTGATACGTAATAAGATCAGGCGACCTGCTGGTGGGTAGTCGAGTGCCTGCCGTTGTTGTTGCTCTGTGGTCAAAAAGTTTTGGATATCGTGGGCTTTGACCGCTTGCACAACCGGATTTTCAGGATTGTAAGTTTGCAGAATAACCCGCCCCGGTTGCTCACCACGGCCAGCGCGACCTGCCACCTGAGTCAGCACCTGAAAGGCCCGTTCACTCGCTCGATAATCTGCCATGTACAGCAAGCCATCTGCGGCAATGATGCCCACCACAGTGACCTGGGGCAGATCAATCCCTTTGGTCAGCATTTGAGTGCCTACCAGCACATCGGCTTCGCCCTGGGAAAACCGCGCCAGCAACGCCCGGTGAGCGCCTTTGGTCCGAGTAGTATCACTGTCAAATCTCAGGCAGCGGAGTTCTGGCAGTTCTTGGGCGATCGCCTGCTCGACGCGTTGGGTACCACTGCCAAAGTGCTTCAAATATTTGGAACCGCAAGCAGGACAGGCAGGAGGCTGTATCTGGCTAAACCCACAGTAGTGACAGCGCAGTAAAGCTGCTGACTGGGGCGCATGGTGATGATAGGACAGCGACACATCACAATGCGGGCACATCATGACATGGCCACACTCACGGCAAGAGACAAAGCTGCTATGACCTCGCCGTTGAATGAACAGAATCCCTTGTTCACTGCGAGATTTCATGGTTTCCAGAGCCGATCGCAGTGAGCGGCTAAAAATCGAGCGGTTGCCGATCTGTAGTTCCAATCGCATATCGACGACGGTAATGGGTGGAGGGGGACGTTGATGAACACGATCAGGCAACGTCAGATAGTGTCGGGTAGGCGTAGCTTTAGTCGTCACAGTCTGGGCAATCGCGGGCGCTAGCATCTCGTCGTCAGCCTCACCCCTTGAGGCCGGTTGCTGTCTCACCCAACTTTCTAAAGACGGGGTAGCGGAGCCCAAGACCAGTGGGCAGTCGTCTAAGGCTGCTCGCCACTGGGCCACCGTGCGGGCATGGTAGCAGGGCATCGGCTGGTCTTGCTTAAAGCTACCGTCATGCTCTTCATCCAAAATGATGATGCCCAGCCGGGGTAACGGCGAGAAAACCGCTGATCGCGTCCCAATCACGACCATCGGTTCGCCTTGAAGCATACGTCGCCAGGCGTCATAGCGTTCGCCATCTGATAAGCCACTGTGATAGACGTAAACCCGATCGCCAAACCGTTGCTGAAAGCGATCAGTCAGTTGTGGGGTCAGACCAATCTCTGGCACCAACACCAAAGCCGAGGTGCCAGACACGAGTCGCGGGGCAATCGCCTGCAAATAAACCTCCGTTTTGCCAGAGCCCGTCACGCCATGCAATAGGGCGATCGCGAAACCGTTAGCTGCCTGTAACGTTTCTAAGGCTGCTTGTTGAGCCGTTGTCAGCAATTTTGGTTGATCTGGAGCCAAGGTAGGCGACGTTGGTTGTCGTAGCACTTCTCGTTCTTCAATCATCAAATAGCCTTTTTGCGCTAGCGATCGCATCGTTGCACTAGTCGTGCGGCAATATTGCAGCGCTTCTTGCAACCAGAGATCGCCACCTCGTCGCTGCAGCAGCGATAACACCTCCCGCTGGCGCTTAGTAAGGTGCTGATCTTCTAATGTCGGCACTTGTACCACCGTGACCGCCTGACGACGCTGGGGACGAGGCGGTGTCGGCAAGGCTAAGTAATTCTCTGCCCAGCCGCGGTCAACCAAGGCTTGAATACCGCGATATGCACCGCGACATTTTTGCCGGAGATATTGCCAGGTGTAGTCTCCTTGGGTAGATTGCTGCAAATGGGCGAGAACACATGCTGCCGATGGCGATAGAAAAGTTACCGCATCCGAGGGAATCGCCTCTGACAACAGCCGGACTCGGCGCTGTGATCGTCCTAGCAGACCGGGTGGCAACGCTGTTCGAATGACTTGGATCAACGGCGTTTGATAATACGTCGCCACCCGCTCTAGCAGTTGCCAGTAAGTGGGCGAAAACATGCCCTGACTAATCACCGCCGCCACCGGGCGGATATCTTCAGACACCAGTTTGTCAGGTAGTTGAGCCGTTAGCCGAATCGCGATCGCGCCCACCTGTTGCGCACCAAACGGCACGCTCAAAATATCCCCAACTGCCACGTTTAACTCAGAGGGCAAACGATAAGTATAGAGACCC
>CAZLYS010000026.1:0-13260 GCA_964563415.1 uncultured Halomicronema sp. | reverse complement strand
CCTGATATTACAGCTAGCTCACCTTATGTGAAAGAATAGCCAAACTTACCAAAGTTGGTTAGCAATGCGATGTTCATGTGTTCCAGCGTGCCGACTAACCAGGGCACCTCTTTACACGCACACTTTTCGTGATAGTTGAACAGCACTGTCATACGGTTTTCCAACCAAGGCTTCACTGCTGAGCAGAACAGAACGACCCGCAACAGCAACCCTACTGTCAAAGTATGACCGGCATCATTCAGCAATTGCCAAAAGCGGCGAAAAACTGGCTGCTGACGCCCCTGAACCACCAAAAAGTTCAATAACTTCTGGCAGGTAGTGATTACAATAAATTCGGTTAATCGTTGCCCATCAAAGTCACTCAAGGTGTCGCGGAGATACTGACGCAATGCTCGGCCAAAATGATTATTCACATAGCGCGGATCAGCATCCGCCAGCGGCGATAGCAAGTATTCCAAAAACTCTTCCTTAAAGTCTCGGAAGGAGCGCACAGTCCGACTGTAGGTTTGGAACATTTGAGCCAAATCACGATGGCTGCGATTGCCTTCAACCTTACCGGTGTAGTAGTTGAGAGCCTCAGACAACTCATCTGACGAGAGCTGCGTAGGATTTTGAACCGTTTTGCTTCCCCCTCGCTTTTGCTGATCACAATAGCGAGCGAGTTGAACACCTAGCTTTGCTTCTGCCTCTTGACGCAACTTACCAACCTGACTTTTTTGATGCTGATCGCTATCTTTGGTCAGCAAACTACTGTCATATAAGAAGGGATACCGCTTCAACTGCTTGCCTATAGGCTGTTCATCCAACGGCAGAAAAGCATCCTCGGCTTGATCATCGATCAAATTAGCAAACCGTCGCAGAGCAGCATATTGTTCTGTCTGGACAAACAGTCGACTCAGCTTGCGGATTGCCTGCGTCTCTGAAGTGGATGCTGGTGCTGTTGGGATTTGCTCAAACAATTGCACCAGCGCTGGTACCGCCCAGTGACTTCGAGGATCCGTTGACCAGGGATTCGCTAGCGTATAACTACAACGGTTAAGCGTGTACTTGAACTCTCGCTCAGCATGAGGACGATGCGTCAACTCTACTAAGGTGCCCCAAATTGTCTCATCAGGGAAATAATCTGCCTGGATAAAAAGCTGATGAAAATGACGTAAGACCTGATCAGCATCTTGATGCTTACGGCAGTACCGCAAGAAGTCATAGAGACGATTTTCAAGATCGGCAGTGGAGGCAGTTTGGTGACTAGACCAAGACTCGTAAGAATCCATAGGACTCATGCTGGCAGATTACCCAATTCGGCAAGGAGGCGAGAACACGATCACTTAACGGTATTCCGAATAAATCAAATAAGTTTAGTCTTAAATGCAAATTACACGCAGTTCATGAAATTAATCAGTAAGGAGTGACACTTTTCAAGCTGTCTCCGCTCCATCATATCCTTAAGTCTTATGAACGTCTTCCGGATATCAAAAACCTTATAGAACTGTGCACCTAAAGTGGCAAAAATCTCCAATGAGGTTGCAAAAACAAAAAAAGGGGGCAGATGCCCCCACAAACGAGTTCCCTTGAAGCAAAACTAAGAAGCGGTCTTACGATAGGGCACTTGTGCCAGACTAATATTTGCCGTCGTAACCCGTGCAGGAACCGCTACGGGCTGAACTTTGCGTGCCATGTCCAAGAAAAGCTGGGGATTGCCTGCAGTGGGCTGCTTTTCCTGGGGAACAAAACGTTTGACCTGAGCCTGCCAGATAGACTGAGGGAAGCCCAAAATCGAGCGATAGTAATCGTCGTAACGAGGCAACTTCACGTTAGTCGGGATCTCACCCTCTGAACGGCTTGCCAAGACCCGACGACGTTGATAAGGAACGGTATCAAAACCGAAGTTACTGAGATACTCTTCGCTATCCAACAATTCGTCAACGAATCCTTGAATGCCCTTGGTGGCAACCACAATAGACCAAGCAATTTTTTCGCGCTCGTTGTAAACACTGCGACCTAGGATGCGTCCAACACAGTGTTCAACAAAACGATAGTTATTATTCTTTTCGTAAAAACTGTTGTAGAAGGTCTTAGAAAGCAGAAGACCACGAATAAAGTCCCGAACGGTGATCTGCCCGTTGCGCAGCTGGGACTCTAGAAAGGCTTCGCGATCCCACTTGAAGGCATGGAAGAAAATCTGGCGATAAGCTGCCTCAATCAAGGCATCCATATCTGTGGAGTCCAAAAGACTGTCGGTGCTAAAAGCACGGGGTTGCTCATCACCGGCAGCGTCATAACCCTCAACTCGCTGATTTTGAGTCGAAGGGGAATAATTCAACAATGGAATCGCCACGTCTGAATCTCCGAATAACTGAGAATTATTTACAATCGTTAGCACCAATCATAGAGGATGGTGGCAAATCACCCAGACAATTCTGAGTAAATCATCACAGAGCTTAACATTCAGTCAATCCTAAGCAGAGCAATGTTTTCAGGGTTTTAGTAAGACTTGTTGTGAAGCTCAAAGTTGGCATTCTTTGAGGTCGGACATCTAACATCCAGATCTCGGCAATGTTTCTTTACCAACCTAGAGCCGAATACTGAGCAGCCGGAATCACGAGCTCATCAAGTGTGCTGGCTGACTCTTTGGCGGCGACTTCAGGTTCGCCATCAAGGCGCGTTTCGAAGCAAAAAGAGGCAGTATTAGACAAGCCAATGACGGTACTGGTGCGAATGCGGGTCGTAGCGTCAATAAACGAAAACCGCTCAACAGAACTCATGGTGGAATAATCGGTCGTGAGTACTAAGCCATCCTGTTCGTCGACCCAATAGCGACCCATGACAGGAGCCGTTTCAGCGTAGCCTTGCTCACGCAAGAGCTGTCCAATATTAGGATCATCGCCATCCGGGACAAGCACCAAGATGGTTGCTCCGGTCTGAGTTTGTCCTTCTTCGTCCCACTGCATAGAGCCTTGCCAACTGACAGCAGCGCCCCCGATCGCTCGTGCTGGGTCCACTCCGTGCATCTGGCAAATTTCAGCGACTTTAGCATCCGAGGCGTCAAGTACAGAAGCAGTGATTTCGAGTTGTCCGAGTTCAGTGCGGCGCATTGCCAGATGATGGGTGGTGCGCTGCGAAATCCAACGACCTTCAGTCATCCGAAAGAAATCCATCGCTTCCATAACGTTTATCCGTCGTTGATATCACTCATTTAAGGGCGGTATCGATATTGTAAAGGGGAGCGTGTGAAGAGGTTACAGAATCTTGGTGAATTTCCGTCTTGCAAAGCAGCTGATATCGCCTCGCAACTGGGTTATGTGGAGCCTGCTCGGGGTGCTAACGGTGATGGGATGCGGCGCGATCGCCCCGCCAATTGCGGCCCAAGACGATGAAGCTCCCCCACCTGCGGCAACTGAAATGCCCGCCGAACCAGCATTCACTGAGCCCGAGCCCCTCTTAGTACCAACCTCGCAAAATCCAGTCATTAATCCCTTACAGAACTGGACACCCTCGGAGTTGCGCTCAATTTTTGCCACAGATAATGATGAGCCTGACCGTGCTTCCATTCATTTAGATGGGCGCATCTTATTTGATGTAGCAGCCCCAATCCATGATGAGGAAACTTTGAGTGCGACTGAACGAGCAGACACGATTGAAACCGAATTGGAGCAGATCGCGGCGGAATTTGTGCAGTCTGGGAGTCCAGAAACCCTGACAGTCGATTACGAAATCGATACAGAGAGCAATCAACCCGTTATTTATGTCAATGGCCAGATGTTAATGACGGTGACCTATCTTGATGCGCGCATTAACGGTGCCAATAGCCTGACTTTACGGGCGCGACAAATTGTCGATGATGTAGAAACCGCTCTCGTCCGTTATTACGAAGAGCGGCAGCCAGCATTTTTGTGGCAACAGGTGCGTTGGACGCTAGCAACCTTACTAATTACCCTCCTTAGCAGTTTTGCCATCAGTCACTTCTCTCATCAATTAGCGGCTCGCCGTCGACAACTCAAGGAAGGCCAACCCTCGCCCTCATCCCTCGCTGGGGAATCAACACCGCTAGGGGGTGCGGTTAATGCCACCCAAATGCAAACCACATTGTGGACCAAACAGCAAATCAACAGCCTCGGCATGATCAGAGAAGGCCTTCAGGTTTTGCAGGTCGTGCTGTGGGCCGGCAGTGGTTTGTTGATAATCGGTTTTTTTCCCCAGACGCGTTGGCTACAACCCCTAGTGGTTGATTTGATGCGGTTGCCGTTTAGATTAACCGTCGCGGGATTGACTGCCTATGGCTTAATTCAGCTCGCGAGCTTGTGGATCGATCGATTATTTTTGATGTTTCAAGGACGAACTGGCACACATCTGGAGCGATCGCAGCGCCTAGTGTTACGCCTATCAACCTTTTCTCAGGTCATTAAAGGGGTTGTGGCCGTGTTGATTTTGGGCATTACCATCCTCGTGGTGTTGAGCTGGCTGGGGGTACGCGTTGCTCCTCTGATTGCCGGTGCTGGCTTAATTGGTTTTGCGATTTCGTTTGCATCTCAGAGTTTAATTAAAGACATCATCAATGGATTTTTAGTGTTGGTCGAAGACCAGTATGGAGTCGGCGACGTGATCACCGTTGGCACCATGTCTGGCTTCGTGGAGACGATGAACCTCCGGATTACGCAGTTGAGAGCTACCGATGGTCAATTAATTACCATTCCCAACAGTCAAATCACAATTGTGCAGAATCTGTCTAAGGAGTGGTCGCGGGTCGACTTCATGATCCCGATTGGGTTGACCGCCAACATCAACCAAGCGTTGAAACTCGTAGAGGACGAGGCCAACAGTATGCGGCGAGATGCCATTTGGGGGGCACTGATTTTGGAACCGCCCCTGTTACTCGGCGTCGATGATCTCACCCATGCGGGAGCCACCATTCGGATTTGGATTAAAACCCAACCGTTGAAGCAATGGGATGTCGCCCGAGAATATCGCCGCCGCTTGAAAATGGCCTTTGAAATCGCTGAGATTCCGCTGGGGGTGCCTCAGCAAGTTGTACAGTTATCAGGACCGTATGCCCCCAGCCGCACCCTCGTGAATGGTCAAGGCGCCTCTGCATCGGGCCCCCATAGCACTTCGGTAGAGGATGGCTCGATCAACTTGACACCCGACGCTTAATCAGCCGCGATCGCCCAGGCAAGCACTATGACCTTATCGGTACATCTCCCAACCCAGTCGGCGATCGCCCAGCCTCGTTACTGGTACTGGCGCGGCTGGCGCATTCGTTATCAGGTAACACCCGCGCTCACGCCTCAAGGCGATTTGCCTCCCTTGCTTCTACTTCACGGTTTTGGGGCGAGCTTAGAACAATGGCGCGATAATGTGGCTGAGTTGGCCCAGTATCGGACTGTTTATACGATTGATTTGCTGGGTTTTGGCGACTCTCAAAAAGCCGCCACGATCTTTAACGCGGCACTTTGGAGTGATCAAATCCATGATTTTTGGCAGGCTTGGATAGGTCAACCGGTAACCTTGATAGGCCATTCCCTCGGGGCACTCGTGGCGTTAAACACGGCAGTAAAAACGCCGGTAGTGGTGGATCGACTGATCTTGCTGACGCTGCCCGCCGCCCGCGAAGAGCTATTATCAGGGTGGATGGAGACTATGTCTCGCGCAGCAGAACGCTGGTTTTCAACGCCGCTATTAATCCGCCTAATTTTTCAAATTTTTCGTCGTCCAAGCGTGATTCGCAGCGTGTTAAAGAGCGTTTATCAGCGCCGCGATCGCGTTGACGAGGAACTTGTGCGCCAGTTTGTTACACCGGCCGCCGACCGAGGGGCTGCCCGCACCCTGTGTTATCTGGTGCGATCGCGAACAGAAATCCAGTTCACCCCAGAGACTCGAAAACTTGTGCCCCAGCTGACCATGCCCACCCTACTGCTATGGGGGCAGGCTGATCAGGTAATTCCGTTAGCTTGGGGTCAACAAATCGCTCCGTTAAGTCCGCTACTGACCTTGCAGGTAATCCCAAATTTAGGCCACTGTGCCTACGACGAAGAACCGACGCTCATCAATCAGCAAATCTTGGCCTGGCTGGACGCGCCGCCCACATTGGCCAACGCTGAGGTCGGGTAAGCCAGTTGGCATTAAATCGCTACGTTGGCCGGGGTTCAAAAGTTGCGATGGGGAGAAGCCGAGCTGGTCGTCATCGAAAACCCCGTGTTAGGAAAGGCCTGGGCATTGCTTTTGTGATGACGGGTGCGCCAACGTCGAATCGCGATCGCCTGCCGCTGAATAGGCGTTAAGTAACCGTCAATCGAGGATGGCTCGGTATCGTCAATTACAGATACTCGCGGGTTGCGGGGCTGATAGCTCAAACCGGGGGACAAGTCATCCAAGTGCTCTTCCAGAACCAATGCCCGCATGACTTGTTCGACCGAGGCGTAGCGATCGACGACATCAGGACACAACATTTTGGTCAAAATCGAGGCGAAGTGATCACTGACATTCGTCAAGTGTTGCCACAAAATGGCCCCCGTTTTCGGATCAGAATCGAACTCAACGGGGGTTTTGCCCGTGAGTAAAAAGAGGCAAGTCATCCCCAATGCATAGATATCGCTGGCATAGGTGGGCCGCAATGCCTGTTGCTCCGGTGGCGCAAACCCAGGGGTGCCGACAAACTGGGTGATCGGCATGTGATAGCCACCGTCACCGAGTTCTCCTAGACACTCCCGTACTGCCCCAAAATCAATGAGTACCAAACGGCCGTCGTCACCGCATCGGATGATGTTGGGGGGTTTGATATCACGATGAATAATCTTGCAGCGGTGGATAAATTTGACCACTGGCAAAATTTCGCGCAGAAACTGTTTAACTTCCCGTTCTCCTTGGGGACCAGCCCGGCGGACTTCGCGAGTGAGAACCTGCCCTGGAATGTACTCCTGCACCAGGTAAAAACCATCATTGATGGTGAAATAGTCCAACAATCGAGGAATCTGGGAATGGCTCCCGACCTTGGCTAATACTTTGGCTTCCTTACGAAACCGACGCTTAGCGCGCTCTAGCGATAGCGGATTGCTGACCTTGGGGCAGAGCTGTTTGATGACACAGACCGGACTCCCTGGAATGCCGCCATCCTGAGCGAGGTAGGTTACCCCAAATCCTCCAGATGCGAGTACTTTCACAATACGATAGCGTTCCCGAAACATGTGTCCGGGCTGGTGGAGATGACGGCGGCGAGATTGGCGATTATTCGCGTCCCGATAGTCCGATAGTTTGAGAGGGGAGTCCTGGATGGTCATCGGAGTAAAAAGGTAACTCGGCAATCTCTGCAGGCAGACCCTCACAGGTTACACGGTTTCTTCGTGAAGTGGGGGAGGGGTGACGGTAGAATGCGGAGCAGCTGAGGCGATGGGCAAATAAAACCGAAAGACGCTGCCCTGACCAACGGAACTTTCTACTTCAATATGCCCACTGTGCAGTTCGATCAAACGACGGCAAATCGTGAGTCCGATACCGGTACCACCAGAGGCGCGATCGCGAGACCGATCGGCCCGCCAGAACCGATCAAACACGTGGGGCAAATCTTCGGGTGAGATGCCCGGTCCAGTGTCTTCGACCGCGACCCAAATTTGGCCAGTTTGGCTCCAAGCCTTAACCCTGACAGTGCCTTGTTCAGTATGTCGTAAAGCATTGCTCAAAAGATTCACCATGACCTGTTCAATTCTTTCTGCATCGGCCTGAGCACGAGGCAAGTGATTGGGCACATCAAGCTGAATTTGGACAGGGGCGTCAGGCAACTGTTGATCAACAAACCGCCGCACCACATAGCGCAATAAATCGGCGATATCCGTCGGTTGGGGAGCGATCGGTAAATAGCCAGACTCTAGCTGTGAGAGCTCTTGCAAGTCATTGACGAGTCGCTGTAGCCGTTGGGTTTCCCGCGACAACCGTTCATACACTGCCGGTTCGGCTGCAATCGTGCCATCAGCCATCCCTTCTAAATAGCCTTTGAGAATGGTAAGGGGGGTCCGCAACTCGTGGGATAAATCGCTGACGAGATCGCGGCGGCGCTGCTCTACACTTTGGATGTCTGCAGCCATGTGGTTCACGCTGTTGGCAAGCTGATTCAGTTCCAACAGTTCATATTCGGGCAAGCGACGATCTAAATCTCCAGCAGCAAAGGCTCCGGTAATTTCTTCCATTTCTAGCAGGGGTTCAATAATGCGTCGTGACAGCCAGTAGCTGAGAGAACTGGCAGAAATGCCCCCCAGTAATGCTGCCCACAACGTGCCTCGGCCCCAAGCAAATTGAAACACGTCGACAAGTTGCCCCTGAATCTGCGCTGCCCGAAAGTTGGTGCCTTCGATGCGGCTCAGGCGCAGCACAAATAAACGGGGGGTATATAGCCAACCGACAATTGTCAGAGTCAGCATCCCGATCGCAAGTACGGTCAGATGAGCGCGGAAAAGGCGGCTACGCAGACTGGGTTTACTCATACGGCATCGGCTTCATCTTCAAATTTGTACCCCACCCCAATCACCGTTTTAATGAAAGTCGGTTGTGCTGGATCCGGTTCAACCTTCTTACGCAAGCGGGCCACATGGGCATCGACGATCCGCTCATCGCCGAAGAAATCATCCCCCCAAAGCTTCTCGATAAGTTGTGGGCGGGTCCACACCCGACCGGGATAGCTGACAAAGGTTGCTAGCAGATCAAACTCCAAAGTCGTGAGTGAAAGTGGTTCGGGGGCGCTGCCGGGCTGCGATCGCACCGCCTCCCGCTGCTGCGGATCAATCTGAAAATGGGGACTTTGTAACTGAGGTGATTGTCCCCCTTGGCGTAGGCTCCGGCGTAACAATGCCCGTACCCGTGCAACCAACTCGCGGGGACTAAAAGGTTTCACCAAATAATCGTCAGCCCCAGTGGAAAGCCCAATAATGCGATCGATTTCCTCACTCTTCGCAGTCACCATCAAAATGTAGGGATCTTTATCACCTGGTTTTTGGCGGATGCGAGCACACACCTCTAAACCGTCGAGCCCCGGCAACATCAAATCCAACACGACCACATCTGGCTGCATGGTCTCAGCCATGTGTACCGCCTGTTCGCCATGATGGCAAAGATGGACGGTAAACCCCTCTTTTTCCAGATAGAGCTGGATCAAATGGGCGATTTCTTGTTCATCTTCGACAACCAGAACATCCATAGCGTCACTCAAGCAACGACGAGTTAAGGCCAACTGTCACCACAGTCCTTCTGCTTTAGGGGGGATGTGGCAACCAAAACGGCTCAATTCTAGCCCTATGCTAAAGGGCAGATGTGAATCTGTGGACTGTCCATGCCCAAACTGCCGCCCAAAGACTATGTAAAGTCGGTCGATTGGCCGCATGCAGTGACTCTAAAGCCGATTGGCTGGGTGCGATCGCCCTACACCGAGCGGCATGGCACGCCTCGACAGGCCCAACTTTCTGAAACTCCAGCGGACTATGAACCGGCGATCGCCCGCATTGAACTATTTGCCGATGTAGTACCGGCGATCGCTCTCAAAGACTTAGATGGCTTTGACTACCTTTGGGTAATTGCCTGGCTGCATCTCAATCAACATTGGAACCCGACCGTCATGCCCCCTCGCGGTCCCCGCGTACGTCGAGGCACGTTGGCCACGCGTGCGCCCCATCGCCCTAACCCCATCGGTCTCAGTGCCACCCGCATTTTGCACATTGAGAACACGGTGATTCACGTCGAAGGGATTGATTTTTTGGATCGCACACCAGTGTTAGATATCAAGCCCTATGTGCCCTATTGTGACGCTTGGCCATACGCCAAGGCCGGTTATGTGGATGCAGCGGAAGCGGCGATCACAGCGGAAACCGATATTTTTGGTCAAGCAGGACATCCTTTGCGCCCTGCTCCGCCTTCGTCGGACTGAGACATTCTTTGGTTATGACCTGACTGAGTTTCCGCTGTGGCCTAACAAGAAGGTTAAGCCCTGGAATGGGGCATTCTCACCGCAGAAATTTCACGTTAAGGTAGCCATGTAACTTTTACGTACTGCCCCAATCTGTGATTAAGTCTCGTTGTCCGGTGCCACCGGAGCAGTTGCCCATCAACCAGTACGAAGATATGCGCGACTCCTGGTTTTATGCCTGGGGTAGTCGCAACTTAGTCGGTTACCTGAAGCCCATTGTTATTTTGTGGGCACTCAGCTGGGTGGTGACAGGGCCGATGGTGGGCGCGAGTTATGCACCGGGGCGGTATCCCCTGCCATTTTCACTATTAGCTACCGCGGCGGCGCTAATTTTGCCAGCACTGGCGTTGATGCAGCTCTATGTGGGCTGGCTGCACGTTGGTCAGCGCTTGCAACAAGCCGCCGTGACCTACGAAGAGTCTGGTTGGTACGACGGGCAGGTGTGGCCTAAGCCAGAAGATATTCTGAATCGCGATCGCCTCATTATGGACTACCAAGTCAAACCCATATTGCAGCGAGTTCGCAATACATTAGCCCTCCTTCTAGCAGTTGGAGTAGCATTGGTCATGGTTTGGAAAGTTCTGTAATCCGTTGCGTTTATGATCTCCGTATGTCAAAGTCTTAGCCATGACTAGGGCTAAACGTTATCAATCTCCTGAACTCGAAGTTCAGCTGCTCCGAGAAGGCATCATTGAGTCGGTGCATATCGGCCACGCTGTGGTCTGCGATAGCCGCGGTCGCATGCTATCCGTAGCGGGCGATGCCGAGACGGCGACCTTTATCCGATCTTCCTTAAAGCCCTTTCAGGCGCTGGCAGTTGCCGCCGCTGGCACGCTAGAGCGATATGGGTTGGACGATCGCGACTTGGCAATTATGTGTGCCTCTCACCGAGCGCGGATCGAGCAGGTACGCCAAGCGTTTCATATCTTGTGGAAGGCTGAGTTAGAGCCCAATCAACTGCAATGTCCCACCCCAGAAGGCAAAAAAAGCCCGTTAGAACACAACTGTTCGGGCAAGCACGCGGGCATGTTGGCCCTCTGTCAGCAGCGCAATTGGCCTTTAGAAAGCTATTTGCATCGTAACCACCCGCTCCAGCTATTTATTTTGAATACGATGGCAGAGTTGTTGGGCATGCCAGCGGATGAGTTTATCGGTGCCCATGATGACTGCGGAGCGCCGACCTATCTCATGCCCCTGCGCCAGATGGCTGTCCTGTTTGCCAAACTTGCTTCTGGCGACAACTTAGAGATGGAGCGCATTGTGCGAGCCATGACCCATCACCCAGACCTAGTCGCGGGGCCAGAGGCGTTTGACACTCAGCTGATGCAACTGACCGAGGGGGCATTGGTGAGCAAATCTGGTGCGGAAGGGATCCAGTGTATTGGTCGCGTGGGCCAAGGTATGGGACTTGCCATCAAAGTTCGAGATGGGGCCAAGCGGGCAAAGTCTGCAGTGGCGGTGCACTTGCTCAAGCAACTCGGTTGGGTCTCGCCTGACGTCGCCGAACAGCTCGCGGAAAGCTATATGATGCTGAGCCCATACAAGCGGTTAGATGTGCAGGGCGACCTCGATTTGATGTAAGCGACATCCAGTCAGATCAGTCAAGCGCCTTAGAGCATGCAGGGCTCGCACAAGTTCTGTCTTGATGACCGGTCGAGTTTCTGCGAGACCGATTTATTGATCTACTGACCCCGGGGCATCCATCCCAGACTGCTGGCTGAGCATACCTGCTACAGAAGATGAGTTCGGTCAGTCTCTATAAACCCAGGTCGCTGTTGCGGAGATATTTTTCTTGAATGCGTCGCCGTTGAATTTTGCTCGTGCCCTAGATGCCGTCATCAATGGATTAGATCAAGCCCTAAACGCCAGCGTCAATCTTTTAGAAGGCACTCTCTTTTTTAGTCTTGGGGGCTTGCCGATCATTATCCTTTGGTTATTGGTTGGGGCGACCTATTTCACTCTGCGGATGGGGTTTATCAATATTCGGGCCTTTAAGCACGCAATTGATGTGGCTCTGGGACGCTATGACAATCCTGATGAACCGGGAGAGGTCAGCCATTTTCAGGCGATCGCTACGGCGCTCTCTGCCACCGTGGGGCTAGGGAACATTGCCGGAGTGGCGATCGGCATTCAACTTGGGGGACCAGGGGCCGTTGTGTGGATGACTCTGGCAGGCTTTTTAGGCATGTCCAGTAAATTTGTCGAATGTACCCTGGCCCAACAGTATCGGACAATCCGAGCGGATGGAACGGTGGCGGGTGGCCCCATGTATTACCTATCGCAAGGACTAGGTAAGCTAAACCTTCAGCCGCTGGGGCAAGTTCTGGCACTGGGATTTGCTTTATTGTGCGCGGTTGGGGCCTTGGGAGCTGGCAATATGTTTCAGGCGAGTCAGACTCAGTCAGCGATCGCTCAATGGGTGCCGCTGGTTGATCAGCATCCCTGGGTTTATGGGCTCAGCCTGATGGTCTTGGTTGGCCTCGTGATCATTGGAGGGATTAAACGCATTGGAATGGTTGCAGGGACGATCGTACCCACCATGGCGGGTCTGTATGTGTTGTCAGGTCTGTGGGTGATTTTGGCAAATTTACCAGCGGTGCCGGGGGCGATCGCCTTGATTACTCGTGAGGCTTTCAATCCGCAAGCGATTGAGGGCGGCATGGTTGCGGTCATGGTGCAGGGATTGCGCCGAGGGTTATTCTCCAACTCGGCGGGGGTCGGGTCCGCCGCAATTGCCCACGCCGCTACGCGCACTAAAGAACCCGTGCGAGAGGGCATTGTGTCGTCATTAGAGCCCTTTATTGATACCATTGTAATTTGCAATATCACGGCGTTGGTGTGCGTTGTGACCAACGCCTATCAAACTGCACCAGATGCAGCCTTAGGCTTTGAACTAGTTGCGATCGCCTTTGGTCAAGTCGTATCAGGTTTTTCCCTCATGTTGACGGTGGCAGTGTGTCTGTTCGCCTTCTCAACCATTATTTCCTGGGCTTATTACGGGGAGCAGTGCTGGCGTTATTTGACTGGTGATCGCTGGCCGCTAGCGTATCGGCTAGTTTACGTCGTCGCGACATTTGTGGGCACAGTGACCCAACCCAGTGCAGTACTGGCATTTAGCGACATGATGCTGTTTGCGATCGCCATTCCCAATCTCTTGGGCTGTCTGTTGCTCTCTAATCAAGTCGCTGCGACTCTCAAAAACTATTGGCAGCGCCTCAACACGGGGCAAATGGCGATTCACGGCATCAAACTCTAGGGACGTACAGGTCTGCTCTATGAGTTCTAATACCAGTTCTCCAGAATAGAGCTACAGATTGTAG
>CAZLYS010000025.1:10070-13368 GCA_964563415.1 uncultured Halomicronema sp. | reverse complement strand
GTATTAATATTTTGTTACACCAATGTTGCTCCCGATTGTGGCCTGAGTTGTCTCAGTCTGGAAACTTTGTCGTAACGGCCAGAAGTTAGACTGAATCATGCCTGTAGGCTTTGACGGAAAGCTGGATGGGCGATCGCAGCAGGGACTCATAGGCCATTTTTTACGTCGTCAAACAAAATCGCGGAATCCCAGCGACTGTTGGCCGCGTTTTATGGCGAACCCTGCACCAGCGAAATGCAATAATACTTAGCAAGAATCTGACCTTATTCTCATTTTATTTTGACGTCAGGAATGTTCACGGTTGTAGACACTTAGCTGTTCATACAGTGACGACCCATGTCGTCGGTAGTTTACGTCTGTGCTCTTGATGGATTCCTTTTGGTCTGTTGCTCAACGATAACTGTCTTATAAGACTATGACTCAAGCTTCTGGAATGTCTGACACGCCCAGTCTGGGGCGGCGTCAATTTATGAATCTCTTGACCCTCGGCGCGGCATCTGGAGCAGTCGGCGGTATGTTATATCCCGTCGTTAGTTACTTCATTCCTCCTTCGAGCGGCGCAGCCGGTGGCGGTACTCTGGCTAAAGATTCTCTGGGTAAAGATGTCGTTGCTAGCGAGTTTTTGGCTGCTAATAGCCCTGAGGCCCGCGTGTTAGCACAAGGCTTAAAAGGCGATCCGACTTATTTGGTGGTTACTGAAGACGGCAATCTGGAAAAGTACGGTATTAACTCAGTGTGTACTCACCTGGGTTGTGTTGTGCCCTGGAATGCCAGTGAAAATAAGTTCATGTGCCCTTGCCACGGTTCTCAATATGATGCGACCGGCAAGGTCGTACGAGGACCCGCACCGCTCTCTCTAGCCTTAGCTCATGCTGATATAACTGAAGATGACAAGGTTTCTTTGAGTGAGTGGAGTGAAACTGATTTCCGGACAGGTGAATCTCCCTGGTGGACTTAGCAGCCGAGATTGTCAAAGTCATTTTGTTTGCTGTGTTGTTTTTCAAGTTTGGATAACGAATCTCCCGATGAAGACCCCAATTCTGAAAAGCTGTCTTCGCGAACGTTCCTTAGTCTGGTTGGGAACGATTAAGTGCCTATCAGTGGCGATCGCAGCAGCTTTCATTCTGTTATCTGGCGTCGTTGCTATGCCAGAGGCGGCCCAAGCCTATCCATTTTGGGCTCAAGAAAACTATGAAACCCCTCGCGAAGCCACGGGGCGGATTGTTTGCGCTAACTGTCACTTAGCCGAAAAGCCAACCTCTATTGAAGTCCCTCAGTCAGTCAAACCTGACTCAGTTTTCAAGGCTGTCGTCAAAGTGCCTTATGACCTAGATACTCAGCAGGTTTTAGGCGACGGCAGCAAGGGTGGCCTCAATGTCGGTGCGGTTCTGATGCTGCCTGAAGGCTTTAAGCTTGCTCCCCCGGATCGCATTCCAGAAGATATTAAAGAAGAAGTCGGCAGCACCTATTTCCTGCCTTATTCTGAAGAGCAGGACAACATCTTGTTAGTGGGTCCGGTGCCGGGTGAGCAATACCAGGAAATTGTCTTCCCTATTTTGTCTCCAGATCCAGCACAGGATAAGAACATCAAGTTTGGGAAGTATTCCGTGCATGTGGGCGGCAATCGAGGCCGTGGGCAGGTATACCCCACTGGCTTGAACAGTAACAATGGTGCAGTCAAATCCACTGCGACTGGAACCATTACTGCCATATCAGAATTGGATGCTGGCGGCTACGACGTCACTGTGGCGACTGTAGACGGGACAGCTGAAACCGTTTCTGTCCCGGCGGGTCCTGAACTTATTGTTTCCGAAGGCGATGAAGTTACTGCTGGTGGCCTGCTAACGACTGACCCGAACGTCGGTGGCTTTGGTCAGATGGACACTGAAATTGTGTTGCAGAGCCCTGGACGCATTAAAGGCCTGATGGCTTTCATCGCAGCAGTCATGTTGACGCAAATCATGCTGGTGCTGAAGAAAAAGCAAGTTGAGCGTGTGCAAGCAGCAGAAGGCCTGAGTCTCTAGTGACTTAGTCTAGACGGCCCGATTTAATTCGCTTTAAGTTGACTCCAGAGGGTGCCAATAGGTGCCCTCTTTTTGTGGTTATCTACGTCAAAAGCCGAGTACAGAAGTGAAGCTTCTCGTTGAATAGGCATTTCAGCAATCTGAAATTCTCCAAGCTGACTGCTGCTTGCTACACCAAGGAGCGAAACTCGATGACAACTGTACTCTTTGGGCTGCTTTAAGACGAGGTCAACTCTACACCGAGTTTCGCGTGGGGAATTAGCGAACAAACTGGGGCATCACCTCAGCCGCTGTATAGAGGCCTTGCTGGCCGCGATAATGTAAGGTGATGCCAGCTTTTAGATAACCAAAAGCTGGACCACAAACGTTAGCCGCCATACTGGTTTCGTCACCAAGGGTAAACGTGTGGGTCGAGATTTTGCCCTCAAAGGTGCGCCCAGTGACTTGCACATTGGTACTGAGCGGTTTCTTGGGATTGCGCGTATCAACGATGCCGCCAACGGTGACTTGCTTGCGATCGCAAATACCTGCGAGTTCCAGCATAAAGTCATCTGCATGCTCCATATTTTCCAACTGGAGAATGCCATTAGTGCGATCGAGCAGCGCTGCAACTTCTTCATCAGTCATGACTCGGGCTGAGTCCACATCATATTCGGGCATATGCGCAATGTCTTCCCGAATAGTGGCCCGATAAGCTTCCCAGTTGGCAATGCCAACGCCGAAGGTGATCTTGACACTGTGAATTTCGGTATAACTTTGTGCGGCGACAGTGGCCGCAGCGGTCAGCAGGCCAGGGGTCGCGCCACAACCAGTCATATAAGTAATGCCAGCAGCCTTCAGGTCTTCTCGTAGAGCCCAAATTTGCTCCATTGCACTCGTGCGCTTAAGGGCATCGACCAGCACCCCTTGCCAGCCTGACTCAATAAACTGCTGCACGACAGAGGTCATGAAGGTATTGGGCAAGTTAGGTAAGGCCAAAAAGTATCCCTGCACGTCAGGAGCCGCCTGAATCAGATCGGCAATGCTCTGCTGACTGAGCACACCACCAGGCTCGACATACCCCACCGAACCGCGATCTCGATAAGCTTCGATACACGCTTGTGTTTCTAGTCCACGAGCAGCATACACATAGCCTTGTTTATCAGCGGCGGCGACTAGCTGCATTTCGGTTTTGGGCATCAGTACTCGGGTTGCGGCTTGTCCCAGCCCACCAAAGCCAAGTACACCAACCGCTATAGGGGACTGTAACGCCATTTTTTGAGAATTCATGGGGT
>CAZLYS010000025.1:0-10060 GCA_964563415.1 uncultured Halomicronema sp. | reverse complement strand
CGATGCGAGTTCAGCGTAGGTCAGGCCAACAATGGCGATCGCGCCGCCACCAACTAGATAATTTTGAGGAATGCCTTAGCCAATCGCACCAGCGACCAGAACATATGTTGCAAGTCGTAAAGAACTGCAAACTTTTGGAGATGATAATTTCTCAAACCACTGGTTTTAGGGAGGTCATTATCCCCGAGTAGTTGACGCTGACCATCAAATTACGTAACACTACCTTTAATTGAAAGTAGGCACTATCACCATCAATAAATTGCATAAACTTTTGCTATGAGATGGTTCGCCACCATTCAAGGATGCTTAGTAGGATAAAGTTGTCTAACAGCTTTTGACTGGGCACTGGGTCTTTCAGACTGGCTCGATTTTTATCACCTGAAACACTGTATGGAAACCTTGGAATTCATCATCTATCCCGACGGTCGTGTCAAGGAGATGGTGACGGGCATTGTTGGTCGTTCTTGTGAAGAAGTTACGCACAAGATTGAGGAGCAACTGGGTAATGTTGTCAGCCGTGAACAGACGTCTGACTTTTATGCTCAGCCAGTTCAGCAGACGTCAACAGTGAATCCTGAAAATCAGGCGACTTACAGCGATTGGGGATAGTTCAACGTTCGTTTAAGCACGGTTAATATGTCACACTTTAGCCAGATTCGGACTAAAATCCGCAACCTCTCTTCTTTGCAATCTGCCCTAACTGATTTAGGCATTGATTGGCAATCCGGCCCTTCTCCTGTTCGTGGGTATCAGGGCTCTACCGAGACCGCTGAGGTTGTCATTGAACAGCCAAATGGGTTTGATATTGGCTTTCGTTTGAATCCTGATACAAAGGATTACGAGTTAGTTGCTGATTTGCAATATTGGCAGCAGCCTCTCTCCGTTGATGGTTTTGTGAATCAGATCAGTCAGCGATATGCCTTCCATACCGTGCTCGAAGCGACTGCTCAGGAAGGCTTCCAAGTAGCTGAGCACAAGACTACTGAAGACGGAGCGATTCGCCTCGTTGTTCAGCGCTGGGCTTAGTTGTTCACAGGGGAAGTCTGATGCCCCAGTCTTTTGACGAGGCTTTTTCGGAAACTGATACGTATTCTGAAACCTCTCCAAGTGGTTTAGAACCCGAGTTAGGTGGTGACCTAAGAGGTGCTGCTGAGCGTACTGGGTTTGAACCAGAACTTGGAGGGGCGCTACGGCAGAACGGCGTCTATGTCGATGAGCTGACCTGTATCGGTTGTTGTCACTGCGCTCATGTCGCTCGTAATACGTTCTACATTGAACCTGATTACGGACGGGCGCGGGCTATCAAGCAAGATGGTGATAACGAAGACGTCATTCAAGAGGCCATTGATACTTGTCCAGTGGATTGCATTCACTGGGTTGATTACACTGAACTCAAGCAGTTGGAAAAAGAGCGCCAGCATCAAGTGATTCCGATTGCTGGATTTCCAGTCGATAAAGCGATGGCTCGTAGCGAACAACGCAAGCGCATGAAGCAACGGGATCGCTCAACACCTCAATCACCCAGCCAAGACTCTTAACCGTCACCTACATCAAAAAACCTCGCTAGACATATTTGTTCTAGCGAGGTTTTTTGATGTGATTTCTCCTGAAGAGGCGATCGCTCAAGAAATCAATGGCCTCTTGTACAGAAGGTTTTATGCAGTGCGATCGTTCTTGCGGCGACGGCTCGCAACAAACGCGCCCGCAACAGCGGTCAAACCCAACACAGTCGTCGGCTCAGGAACAGCAGCCACGCCAGCCACCTTAAAGTCGGGACCATTAAATCCATCTCTAGTAAAGAGAATAGCACTCGTATATTTACCAGAGAGGCCATGAGCAGCTAAGTCTAAGCCATAACTACCGACATTTTGATTGTTATTGATCTCCGTTGTATCGAGGTCATAGTCTGCATCTTCAAACAGATCCCGTGTAAGAATGATTTCTTTGCCGCCGATTCGAACACCGAGGTCACTGTTGAGCCCACGTTCCCAAAACAATAGGCTGCTAAAAGCTTTGTCAAAGTTGAGTTCAATTTCAAAAATCCCTGAATCTTCAGTATCGATGATGTGTCCCAAGTTTTGGCTACTCAGGTTGCTTACAATAGCCGCTTCAGAATTGGCATCGCCAGGAGTTAGCTGTTCCATTGCCACACCACTGGCTGAATTATCGACAACATCGGCACTAGCTGCACCTTGATTCTGAGGGTTGTTGATAGGGTCGTTGTTAATTTGATCATTGGCTAAAATGTTTGCTCCACTGACCACTGACAAGTCGCTAAAGTCAATGATATTTCCATCAACTTCAACGGATTGCAGAAGAATGTCATCTTCAGCATCGCGAACAGTAGGTGTGAAGTTAGTTGTAAAAGAAAAAGCATTTGCACTACTTGCCGCCATCAAAAGACAACCAGCAGCGGTACCAACGGTCATTGCGGATTTGGTGAAAGTGGAAAGCATGTATCGAATTTTCACTGAGATGAACATAGCCTCAGTATATTTTTGAAAATTGAGTGTGAGTATTGATACGAACAACCTTTTTAGTAGCTTTATATACATCCCCTGTTTTTGTAAGGTTCTCGTTAGTTTCCGATATTGGCAGTTGCGCAACTGAAGTGGTGGCCTGAGTAGTCTCTCTGAAATGAGGGTCCTTCACTTGGTTGATCACTGATTCTTATGCAAAGACGTCGAAAGCTTGTAGGTGGGCTCAGGAATTTGGCTGAGATTTGAGTCAGCGACCGAATCTAGAGGTGAGCTCATTCGAGTAAGGTCTGGCAACTTCAGCCTCAGTGACTTCACGCATTTTTTGGTCAAAAAATATACCAGCGCCAAATTGTGCCAATCATTCCAGATCTATAATATTTTCCTTCAAAGCACTAACTGTTGTTGATAGTGGCGGACCAACAAGCTCTAAGAAAGAGGTCTCAACTGTGTCAGCTCTCAGGAGCTGTACTTAGCCTTCCAAAATAGGCTAGCGATCAAGTTGGTGGCTGTATGCGCCAGAATGGGCACCAACAGATTGCCTGACCATAGAGCACTGATAGCTAAGACCACCCCAATAGCTGTGGCCCAGACAACATAAGGCCACTGTTGTAAACCACTGAGATGTAGCATCCCAAAGCAGAGGCTCGAAAAGATTACCCCATATATATTGAGACCGATCGCAGGGAGCATGACCCCCCGAAACAGCAGTTCTTCGCTGAGACCAGGCAACAATCCCATCCAGATTAAATCACCCCAATGCAGCGGCTGCAGTACCAGTTTCAGGTACATATCAGCACTGTGGCGGTACCCTGGCCAGATTTGATAGGCGATCGCACTGGCTCCTGTGATGCCTAAACCAATACCGAGTCCTAGAAGCAAAATTGCCGCATCAAACTCTACCGAGAGTAGAACGACAGAATCGAATAAGAGCCAAAAGCGAGCTACTAATAACAGCACTAGCGCTGTAACTCCCATCGCAACCAAAACTTGGATGCGACTGAGGGGTTCCATCTGGGGTTCGTTGGAATTGGAATTGGTCACTCGGGGCGATTCCAAGAAGTGATCAACACAACCTTACAAAACTTTCTGAAGAATCAGAATACCGTTTAGTGTTTTGTAGCCATCAAGCAGTCATCCTGAAGCGTATTTCTGCGATAGGCAATACATTTGACTCGGTTGAAAGGTCGCAAGCAACAGTCAGGACAACCATGCCACAATGCCATTAGTCAGTTTTGAATTGAGGAGTGAGCTATCTGTGGTCAACCGAATTGAACCTCAACCCGGTCAGGAGTCGGTGTGGGATTATCCTCGTCCACCGCGAGTCGAGAGTTCGACACGGCGGATTCGGGTTGTATTTAATCGCGTGACGATCGCAGATTCGCAGCGCACAGTCAGGGTGCTAGAGACGAGCCATCCCCCGGTCTACTACATTCCGCTGGAAGACGTGCAACAGGAATATCTTTCGCCGACCCAGCGAACCACATTTTGTGAATGGAAGGGGGCCGCGCAATATTTTGATCTCGTCGTGGGCGATCGCCGGATTAATAATGCAGTATGGCGATATCCCCAACCAACTGAGCGTTTCGCGGCCATTCGCGACTGCATTGCAGTCTACCCAAGCCAAATGGATGCTTGCTACGTTGATGATGAACAAGTGCAAGCTCAAGCGGGAGACTTTTATGGCGGTTGGATCACGAGTGATATTGTCGGACCTTTCAAAGGTGGTGCGGGAACTTGGGGCTGGTGATAGCGCTTGAAACGAAAAAGACAACAACTGGTTAGAACGATCTAGCAAGCCGCAGTTGTCGTCGTCTATTACAGAGCGTCGAAACGCCATGCTATTAAGACTCATGGCGTTGCTGAAATGCCGGATGAGCCATTCAAAGGCTAGACTTTCGGGGCGACACTGGCCGGTCTCCAAACTTGAGATAGTGAATCAAAAGCCGTAGCGAACGCTTCAGCATCTCTAGTGATTTTGAGTCACACAACGTCTTACGGTAGAGACGGGCTAGATAATGTCGCAATCGCGTGTTTTAGCCCTCGACCCGAGTCATGTAAGTCTGGCTAACGATTGGGTCACCTTCTGAGATGGCACAGGGGTAGACCTGCCAGCCATCTGTGACGGAGAAAAAGCAGTGCCACTAGTGAATCATCGCCCATAAGGGTTCACAGGTCTGCCCGCTGCGGTCACCGACGACCCACCCGAGCAGACCGGGACGGCAGTGGTCGACGACCATCCAAATCCAGAGTTTGTTTTTTCCCCGACCAAGGTCTGCAGTGCGTCTAAACTCTGCCACTGCCGGAATCCGTTCCGGGTCGCAGGCATCAAGCAGCCACTGACCATGCGGCTTGACCCCATTGATCACCGTGGTGTGATGAACACCGCGTACCCGTTCAATCGCCCGAAAGCCTAGGCCGTTCGTATCCAGCTTCAAGCATTGCCGACGCACCTGATCGCTATCGCCGAACTCGGTTGGAGGGGGCGCGACAAACTGGCATCGACAGTCCACACACAGATGATTTTGTGGGCCACGTCAATGCCCATTTTTGCGAATCTGCTCAGAACCGCACTCAAGACATTGCATCGACACCTCCGGTTGTTGAACATCCCTCAATTATGCAATGCCCAATCGACCAACACCGGCTGTTGTACAGAGGCAAAGCGCCTTTCTGAAGGCAGTATTTTCCAGTCAGTCTTTTATCAGCCCGGGGATAACTACCGCCAGTTGGGCTTAGTCTCGAATTCAGAACAGCCCAGCAAGAGTATCCGGCCTGTAGGCGAAGAGCATGCAGCCGCCGTATAACTTACGCAACAACCATCATGCTCACCATCACAGCAGATGATGAGTATTTGACCGGCAAAATTTCCCTTTGCGGATGCATGTCACGGTTTCTACAAACTCTCATCTCATCGTAATTGACAGTTCAAATTAGACAGTTGAGATTAATTTAATTTAGACCGCGTTTATTCATCGCTAAGTGCTTCAAGCATAAATCAGGATACAAATCACTATTTTTTCACGTAGTTTAGATAACAAGGACAAGCAAACGTTAAGGCTTTTCAAGAACGATTTACTCTCAAAGGCTTAAAAATGACATTTTTTTATACTGAAAGGGTATCGGAAAACCGCTCAAATCCCAGGAGGGCAGAGCCATGAGCCATACTTACGAAGCCTTTGTAGACATTAAGGAGTACACGGGGAGTCAAACAGCCACTCCTAAAATTTATACAGAACGTTACGAAGTCGATGCTCTCTCAATTCAGGGGGCTGACGAAGCCGCTATTTCTAAAGCAACTGGGATCCATCCTAAAGCCGCTGAATTTGATGTTCGAATTACTCGTTTGCTGAAATAATTTCTCCGCAGCTTCATGCCATACCAATAGAATATTGTTTCTCGATGGGGCATCAGTTGCCCCATTTTTAATCAGAGCCACTTCAACCAGTATTAGTGATACATTCACATACGCATCGCAGTGAATGAGCACCTAAGCGTAGAGTGCATAGCAGAGACAAACATTTGAGGACTACATCTGATATTGCTGGTGCCGAGATCAGCCCAAAGCTATTTGGCCTTTTCAGAATCTCTGACAAATAGCTTACGGCCTCTCAATTGCTCATCGGCCTTAATTTCATCTGGAGTGTGAAACGTGAAGCGGCGATCGCCTTTATGGACTGTCCACTCTGCCTGAATCGTGGGTTCTGGAAAAATGCCCTGTTCTAACTGCCCCAGCATTTTGGGCCAGCGAGTTTTGAGGTGTTTCACCTCACCTACATACAACCGAATGGTGCCAAAGTTAGCGACGGCGTAAATTCCGGATGCCATCTTTCAACGCATTGATCAGATGCCTTTAAGCATGCCTTAGGACGAGCCATAATGCCAACTTTAGACTCATCAAATGAGGTTGTTTCCCTTCAACGACAAAAATCTAGTCGTAGCAACTGCATCAGCAACGCGTCATGTTCTCGGCGTATAAGTGTAGACCAAAGCGGTAGCGATCGCCCCGCCCACAAACGCCACCAAAGCAGGGACGAAAGGCATCCAGCCCCCTAGCGTACCAACAGCGGCTGGCACACCAAGTAACACAACGCTGCCGACAACTAGGCCTAAGCCTAGTACTCGCAAGCGTTTTCCTTGATTTCCTAATAGCGTCCCAGCGGTAGCACCCACCACAATCCACAACACCTCAACAGCCTCTGGCAACGCCCAAGGTAAAGGTTGTCCATCCAACGCTGCCGACACAATTTGGCTGGTGGCGTGGGCATGCAACATGACTCCCGACATCAAAAAATCTTCATCGGCAGTCGCACTATAAGGCGTCAGAAAAAAGTCTTTAGCCGAGGCGGCTGTCGTGCCAATCAAAATGATGCGATCGCGAATCATGTCTGCCTGAAAATGCCCCTCAAGGACATCACTCAAGCTCACCGTCGGAATCGTTCCGGCCGCTCCTCGATATTTCAGCATGATTTGATATCCCGCTGCATCCAGGTGGCGATAGCCCCCAAAATGCTCATTGAGGGGCACAAAGGTGACACCATTTAGCGCCAGATATTCAGTATTCGCCTTGCTGGCAATAGGAACAACGTTGCGTGTCTGTAAGTAGGCCAAGGCCAAGCGCAATGCTAGGGAATAGAGCGTTTCTGTCTCGAGACGTTCATCCACCGAGGCGTAGATGAGACTCCGGCGCACAACCCCATCAGCATCTACCGGAAAATCGTTGAAGCCGACTCGTTCTGGCGACATGCCACTAGGGGCAGGAATGCTCTCTGAAGGACTCGTCCCCAATTGACGAATCGCAATTACATTCTCCGCCGAAAGCGCCGCTAACAACTGGGCATGCCCCTCCCCTTGGGGAATATCGCGATACAGATCCAGCCCAATCACTTGCGGTTCATGGGTTTGCAACGTTGTGATCACCTCTGCTAGCACTGCATCGCTCGGGGTCGTCTGCCGCAACCGCATTAAATCAGCTTCAGTGATCTCGACTACCAGCAGGCGCTCGTCCACAGGCGGCAGCGGCTGACGCTGTACCCACTGGTCATGTAGCCACAGCTCGATCGGCACCCAACCCCCTAATTGCCGAATAACCATAACAATCGCCATTACCATCAAAGCCGCGATCGCCTGTCGCCAAGAGCGCTGCCGCTGCTGGTCTGGGTTCTGATTAAACGGTTCTATTGTGGTCTGTGGTATCCCCTCTGCCGGTGATGCGGCTAGTTGCTTATACTGTGTCAACTCCGCTAGGGCTGCCATCGCAGACGGATAACGCTGATAGATGGAGACATGAGTCAGTCGCTGCAGAAAAACCTTTAATCCAGAGCTGATCGATGAGGCGCTGGCTTCCCACTGTAATTCTCCCGTTACTGGGTTCTCGGGCAGTTCGGTTGGTGATCGCCCCGTTAGCCCCCGAATCACTGTCATCCCGAGCGAATATAGATCGCTACTGTAGCGGGGCCGTCCGGCCATTTGTTCTGGTGCGGCATAGCCTTGAGTCCCAACGCTGATGGTGAATTGGTCGCTACCAGCGGTGTCAAACTCTGTCGTAATTTCTTTGACTGCACCAAAATCAATCAGGACGTACTGACCATCCGACCGCCGCCGCATCAAGTTACTCGGCTTGATATCCCGATGCACCACTTGCTCTTGATGAATGAATACGAGAATGGGCAAAACCCCTCGCAGCAAATTGACAGTTTCGACCTCACCAAAACTGGGCTGCTGCTTGAACACATCGCTCAGAGAATCACCGTCAATAAACTCTTGGACAAGGTAAAACTCACCATCGAGCTCAAAGGCATCTAACAATTCTGGAATACCGCTGTGATTGCCCAAACGGCGCAGCACCTCAACTTCTGCCTGAAATAAACGGCGCGCCGTCGCTAAAAAGTCCGGCGATGAGTTCACGGGCATGAGTTGCTTAATGACACAGTGCGACTGTGACCGCAGCTGATCAGCCGCCAGATAGGTTTGAGCAAACCCCCCTTTCCCGAGTAGCCGCAGTAGCTTGTAGCGTTCGTTTAGCCAACTCTCAGTCATGAGACACAACTTTGCATATCACTCTCAGATTGACGCCGTTGAAACCAGCCAAGGGCAACTGACTCACTGCTTTGAGAATAATTGAAGAGCGAATTTCCCATATTCAGTAATACCGAGAGCACTACCCACTTCTTGAGCATCGCTAAAATCACGCTCGCACTGCCAGACAAGAATCTCATACCAATAGATGTAACTTTAATTGTCCAAATCACCACAACCAGTGTCGAGGGAAAATTGAGACGACATCGTAAATGACCAGCTCAATCAAGGAGACGCCACTCAACAACTTGCCAGGTGCTTAGTCGTCACGGGCGATTAGTAGATGTTTTATGCTGATAGAGACTATCGCTAGTCTTGATCCCCAGATGGTGACATAAAACCTGATCGGCTAGTACTTCCCTGTTGCCCAGGCAGCATATTGGGTCCCAAAACTGCCTAACGCTCATTTACTATTTCAGAATGCTGGATCGCCTACTCGATATTTCTACTAATTTTGGCATCGACACTCTCTTACTGTTGCCAGTACTGATTGCGCTGGAAGCCGTCTTATCCGCTGATAATGCGATCGCCCTAGCCGCGATCGCTCAGGGGCTTGAGTCTGAGCAGCAGCAACAGCGCGCCCTAAATGTCGGGTTGATTGCCGCGTTTTTGTTGCGGATGCTCCTGATTTTGACCGCTTCTTGGGTCCTCCGATTTTGGCAGTTCGAAGTGGCCGGGGCCATTTATTTGTTGTGGTTGGTCTACCAGCATTTCACGGCCGCCGAAGATGAGCACCACCATCACCACGGACCGCGTTTTGCCTCAGTCTGGCAAGCCGTTCCTACCATTGCCCTGACCGATCTGGCCTTTTCTCTAGACAGTGTTACCACTGCGATCGCCCTGTCACGGGATGTCTGGATCGTCTTGCTAGGAGGCACCATTGGTATCCTGACCCTACGCTTTATGGCCCAGCTGTTTATCCGCTGGCTGGACGAATACGAATATTTAGAAGATGCCGGTTTTATCACCGTGGCCTTTGTCGGTCTCCGACTCTTATTGCGGGTTGCCAACGATAATTGGGTTCCCCCTCAATGGCTCATGGTAATTCTCATTGCGGGAATTTTTGCCTGGGGCTTCTCCAGGAAAACACAACCCGAAACAACAGAAACAGAAGAAGAAAAAGCAGCTGACTCAACAAACCCAAACGGACACCTGCCGCAGATCAACGAAGAATTGACAGTGCCAACCTCAGAATCATCCACCGTGGTAGAAGTCACGCGTCAACCAGCCGGTGTTATCAGTCTTGAGAATAATGTCGATCCCACGGAATGAGCGAGGGCTCTTGCCAGCATGAAGTTTCCTCGCAGTATTGAGCAACATTTATCTGAGCCAATAAGGGCTTAGAGCGATCGTGCCTGACGTGGCATGTACCTAGACTCTGCTGCCATTGAGGAATTCCCAGAACTAGCTACTCGACTTTCCTACCCTCCTCAATAGAGGTCGGTTCCCGATGGGAGCGTGTCACTTTCTCCAGAGAAAAATGAGAATGGAGAACCATTGAATCC
>CAZLYS010000024.1:0-13540 GCA_964563415.1 uncultured Halomicronema sp. | reverse complement strand
CCCAGTTTTTATCATTTGAGGCTGAACTGCCACCCATTGCTGGCCGGTAAGCTAAGCACTCCTGATTTACCTAAGTCGATGCAACCCTTAAATCACTTCGCCCAACAGGCACCGAGCAAATAGCCCCGTTGTCTATTGGTGATCGCGCCTTTATGGCAATTCGCATATGAAAAATGGTTTTAACGAACCCCTATCGTGTTGCTAGGCAAAAAGTGATTTTCTCCGCTGAGCTACTGAAATCTATTGATAATAGCCCTGATGGCCCTTACCCCTAATTTGGCTGGTGCCGTAAATTCGTGCAAGTTTACGGCAGCATCTTCATCAAGGCTAAAAGTTTGACCGAACTGCTTAGCAAATGCCTTACATCTTAGCAGGGAATATACTCAATCATACTGGTGTCTTTGAAAACCTATTCAAAGGTGTGAAACACCTAAGAAAAGTCACTCGCCATCAGTAATTGTCCTTCTGTAAAAGGGTTAGTCTTTTAGACCTCTCTATTGGGCTTCCGTGCTGATGAACCTATTTGATGTATCAAATAAACGATTTGATTGTGCTGATGGTGATATTGGTTTGAATTATGCCGGGGATGCTGCTCCAGTACTCATGAGTTTCATACCGACATTTATCAGATTGGTCGTTGTGTTAGGAATAGGTTTGCCCTCGTCGCATTAGACATCACGTGATCTCTCGCTATTGTCGCAGGAAGAAGACTTCTTTTGCCGGTAGTCCTAAACAGGTAAGAATGCATTGTAGTGGTGAATGAAATACCAAATCGCACCCATGTGATTTTCTCGCTTCTTAGAAAACGACAACGTCTTCCGCACGAGCCTCGATACGCGTTGCCGAAAGGTGCAATTGAAGCGCTCAATGCGGTTGGTCTGGCGAGTGTTACCCACCGCTCGATGTCGTTTGCTTGGCAGCACCGTCTGATAAGCTTCCCAAAAGTCACGACGGCGGTTACCCACATGCATCCCAACAATTTCATAGGTGTCTCAATTGATGGCCAGCCAAAGCCATTGTTTGTTCCCCTTGTGACTGACGAACGACCACACCTCATCACACTCCAGCGTTAAGGGTCCTTTTTTTGAGACAACACCTTCGCCCGACGGTCCACCTGTTCATATTTCTGATTGACATAGTCCTGCCGCCACGGCTCTGAGACCTCGGCGACGCGAGCAATTCCTGCCAGGGGGAGCTTTTCGAGTAACAATTTATCAATCAGGCGTTTAGTGGCATCGCTAATAATTTTGTGGTAATGCTCTAGATCTGTGGAAGGGAATCAGATGGCACGACAAGACCTGATGATCAACACTGTCGAGATCCGCACCGGGCTACTTGGTATTTACCGGCTATCTTGAGTTAAGGATTAACCTTGTACGGCTGGGGCTTTTTTTAATCCACAACTCGCAATCGCCCTTGGTGTAATGCCTCATACACGCGATCCAACAAGTCTTTGTCTGTGGGCGACAATCCCCCTTGAGAAAACAAACACATCAATAGCTGCTGATCGTGACGGGTAATGCGGCGAGTAGAAAATATCTTCTCAATTGTTGTCTCAAGGTTCATCATCTTCAGGGCTCTCCTGATTCCTTAGAAATACGTCGCAATTAGATGTCATTTCAGAAGCTAAGCGTTTACTCAATACCGCTAGTACTCAGCAAGTGGTATTGAGGAGTCCACACTAGACCCCTTGGCTCCGGAATGTCTAACCTCATCCTGTATTTCACTTTAATTTATGTGTATTTATTGATGCATCGGTATTAATTGTGGTCTTTAGACAAAAAAACTTTGTGATTTTGGCCATTTACTTGCAAGAATGCGGATCGAGAAACTACGCAATTGGTCCATATCGCCAGATGACTTTCTGTATTTAGCGCATTTCATTCGTGAATATGCCCATAAACCAAAACAGGAGGCACGATCGCACCTCCTGTAATCTATTCTTGGGGATTCCCTTTCCGGTAAAACTTGAATAATTGAGGACCCAGCAAGGTACCCCCGATCACTTCTTAAGCTGTCGCGTTGCGTTAAACAGCTGCCAATTCTGGAGTGGGTCTTTTGCTGTTACGAATGCCAGTGATCGCCTCAGCATAGTCAGGAGCCTTAAAGACGCCGGAACCCGACACGATCGCATTGGCACCCGCCTCAATGACCTGCCAAGCATTGTTAGGCTTCAAACCACCATCCACCTCAATCCAAGGATCCAGGCCACGCTCATCACACATTTGACGCAGGCTTTGAATCTTGGTGATCATTTCAGGAATGAACTTTTGCCCCCCAAACCCTGGGTTGACGCTCATGATCAAAACGAGATCGCACAGCTCTAAAACATGCTCAATCAAACTCAGGGGAGTAGAGGGGTTGAGAACGACACCTGCCTGCTTACCCAACTCTCGAATTTGACCAAGAGTTCGATGCAGATGCGGAGACGCATTGTGCTCAGCATGTACGGAAATAATGTCGGCTCCGGCTTTAGCAAAGTCTTCGACATATTTTTCAGGTTCCACGATCATCAAGTGAACGTCTAGGGTCTTTTGAGTCACAGGGCGTAGCGCTTGCACAATCAGAGGGCCGATGGTGATGTTCGGCACGAAACGGCCATCCATTACATCAACGTGAACCCAATCAGCACCGGCTTCATCAATCGCACGGACCTCATCACCCAGCCGACTAAAGTCAGCCGACAAAATAGAGGGAGCAACAACAACTGATTTTTTGGACTGGGCATGAACCATAGCTGAGGGTTTCTCCTTAATGCTTTAGTAGTTATCGTAACAAAACCTTTAACTTTTCAACAGATTCCAAAGAGTTGATTTGATCAGTGATTTTTGATGCTTTGCGGTTTAATAAATGCAGCGTATCCTGCCTTTAGGTTCAGTTTAGGGCCAATTCTGCCATGTGAATGTCTGTGGGATTTATGCAGGTCTGTTACGAGGCGATGACAGGAGAGCGCTTGTTACTATTTACGGATATGAGTTCTGCCTAGGTCTTTGTACAAGGCGTTGTGCTTATTGGCAATGGCCGCTCAGTCTAAAACTTGTTTCAAAGACTGGGTCAAGAGGTCTCTCCGTAAGGTTGCTGGGCTGGGCACAGGAGAATCACCTGGGCTAGGCGAGGGGTTTGTTGTCTAGACCACGGCTGAATTAATTGACCGCTGCTTTGGAGTTTGGGAACTGAATGAATCCATTAAAACTGGCGATGCTTCTCCGCACATGGCGGATCCGTTGTTTGTTGACTATCGGAGCAGTGGGTGTCGGTATGCCAGTGTGGGCGTTATCGAATTCTGTAGGGTCGGGCGGCATTGATGCGCTGAGGCTGCATGATGCACCTTACTTTTTGACGGGCAATAAGATTGCGATCGGCCAGGTAGAGATTGGGCGTCCGAGTCAATTTGGGCTCGACAAGGTGGCCAATGCCGATCTCCCTATTAAGGTCGGGCGGGTCTTTTATTTAGATCAGCAACCTGACCCTAATCAGTATGTTGATGGACACGCCGCCAATGTTGCCAGTGTGATGGTAAGTCAGGATAAAACGTTGACTGGGGTGGCCCCAGATGCGGTGTTGTATGCAGCGGCGATTGGCCCTATTCGCGGACGCAGTGGTCAACCAGAGGAGTGTTTTGCGTCTCAGCGGATTGCCCTCAGCAACGGGGGAGACGTGCGGGCGATTAATTTCAGTTTTGGCGAATCGCTGATTCGCGATCCGCGTCCCGATGCTGTTTTGGATGGCAATGCGCTTTTGACCCGCTGTATTGACTGGTCACAGCGGGTGCACGATGTGCTGTATGTGGTCGCAGGAAATCAAGGCGGTGGCGGCATTCCGATTCCGACAGACAATTTCAACGGCATCAATGTCGCCTATTCCCGTGAGGTTGATGGCATTTTCACCAAAGTGGATTTTGCCAACCTCAGCAGTGAACCTGATTTTCGACCACGACGATCGCGTGCCCCTGAAAGCAACGTGGGCGATCGCCGTTCAATCAACTTAGTGGCACCGGGCAGTCAAGTTAGTGTCATCAATCCCGACGGGGACTCGCGCACCGTGAGCGGCACGAGTTTTGCGGCTCCCCACGTGACGGCGACGATCGCCCTCTTACAAGAGTGGGCAGATCGCCAAATTCGCTCAGCCGAAGCTAACTGGAGCCTTGATGCTCGCGAGCCAATGGTCATGAAAGCCGTGCTGCTCAACTCGGCTGATAAGCTGGCCGATAGTGGCGATGGTCGACTCCTGGGGATGACCCGCACCCTGTTGGACGAGAGTAACCAAACCTGGTTAGAGTCCGATGCTTACGTTGATCAAACCCGTCCCCTCCATGTGGAATTTGGGACTGGACATCTCAATGCTTCTAGAGCTCTGCAGCAATTGCAAGGTGGTCAGTGGTCAGTCACAGACGCAGTACCCGCTATCGGGTGGAGTTTTGGCACGGCTGAGTCGTCCTTACCCCCAGATTTACCACGAACGGAGCAGGTAAACCTTTATCGCGACTATGTCTTTGAAGATGCTTTGCAAGGGGGCAGCTATTTCTCGGCGACGCTGGCTTGGGAGCGTCTGGTGGTCTTAAACGATGCGAATGAGAATGGGCTGTATGACCTAGAGGAATCTTTTGTTGACCGGGGCATCAACAATCTTGACCTCTATTTAATGCGGGCTGAGGATGACGATGTCTCAGACAGCGTTTGGTCTTCCGTGAGTCAAGTCGATAGTGTTGAGCATATTTTCACGCAGATTCCAGAAACAGGGGCTTACAAGCTACGGGTCGTCTACCGTCAGCAAGTGTCCGATGAACTGGCCCAAAACTATGCCTTAGCTTGGTGGGCAATGCCGGCCACTGGGGCAAATTAAGGCGCTGCATTTCCAAGCTGGCGGTGGTTTGTTAGGGTGTATCGCAAGCAGTTAGAAGGACTCTAGAGATGACAATTTTGCCAGCAACCAACATCTCAGTAGACACTCAGCCGAGTCGCGATCGCCTTGCAGAACTCGGCGTGTTTGACTGGCCCATTTGGACTAAGGAAGTTTCCAGTTTTCCCTGGACCTATGGAGAGTCTGAAACTTGCTACTTTTTAGAAGGAGAGGTGATGGTCACGCCTGATGGAGGCAGTCCCGTCAAGATGGGTAAGGGTGATCTGGTACGTTTCCCCGCTGGAATGAGTTGCACTTGGGAAATTCTTGCCGCAGTCAAGAAGCACTACACATTTGGTGATGCGTAACTTTTATCCGGCGTGATTATTTTACCGATTTTGATCTTTGCAGTCTGAGTTCACACCACCATGCGCTTTTTGTTTCAGGGATATCGTCGCCTGCTTACCCATCCGCAATATGGCATCTGGGTATTTCTCGGCTCCCTTTTGTATCTGATTAGCCCGATCGATATCTCCCCTGATTTGATTCCTTTTGTAGGACAAATCGACGATGTGGCGCTCATTATGCTGATGGTGTCCGCTGCTAGTCAGTGGGTGAGTCAGCAATTCCTCAAGGCCGAATCAGCTGAATCTAAACAGCCAGACGATTCTGTTACTGAAACTGTGGATGTGAAAGCAGTTGAGGTTGACCCCTAAAGATGGGGAGATACTGTGGATTGATGCTGACAAAGGCCTCAGGCAGCTTCTGCCTCGCGGTTTCCTTTACTTTTGCCTTAAGACAAATCACCTGACATCGATCGCTAAAAGCTTCATAACACCTGCTAACTGATGTTCATATAAGGCTACTCGACCAACCGGACATGATGAATGGTGGTGGCAGGCAGTTTTGCGGGTACAGGGGTAATTTCGATGGTTTTGATGGTTTCCTTACGCAGGATTAATAGCTTGTCTCCCATTTCTAGCAGCACACTATCCTCATGCAGCATCTTTTGCAGATGGCTCACCATGTTGGCTGATTCAGTACCTACAGGCTCTGTATCCCACTCGAAGTGCTGAGTTGTCCCATCCAAATATTGGATGCTCATTCTGATCGTTTGACTCATTTTGCCCTCTCCTGAACTAAGCGATCGCATCTCAGGAATGATACTGTCAGCGATTCAGTTAGGTTCGTTTTCGGGAGCCAGCGTTAACAGCCTGTAACAAGGGATGCGGGGGAACAACAAACTCCAGGGATACACCATCACTCTTAAGTTTGATCTTATGCCTGCTGATCGCAAGAGCCCTACCCGCAACCCTATGCGGATTGGTTGCTACTCACTTGGGGTGGAGCGATGTCGCAACTAGCAAGGGGATGATCTTGCTGTAAAAGACCGTACTCCAGACCTTCCACCACGGCTTGGTAAGAAGCCTCGATAATGTTGCCAGAGACCCCAACGGTGGTCCAGCGCTGATGCCCGTTACTCGATTCGATGAGTACTCGGGTTTTAGCATCGGTACCGGCCCGCCCGTCGAGAATGCGCACTTTGTAGTCACTGAGTTGGAAGTCAGCGATCGCCGGATAAAAATTCACCAGTGCCTTTCTCAGAGCGCGATCTAGAGCTGAGACAGGACCATTGCCCTCAGCCGCTTCGAGAATTTCCTGCTCGTTGATGGTGACTTTGACGGTGGCCAGCGATCGCGTTTTCCAATGAGCCTCGGAGGGTAAGTTATCGCAGTGGACCTGAAAGCCTCGTAGAGTAAAAAAGCTGGGCCGCTGCCCTAAGACTTCGCGCATGAGTAACTCAAAGCTGGCCTCTGCTGCTTCGAATTGATATCCTTCGTGTTCCAATTCTTTCAAGCGATTGAGGAGTTGTCGAGAAGCGGTATCCTGCTTGTGCAATTCGATGCCAAAGCTGCGCGCCTTCGCCAAGATATTGCTAAGTCCCGACTGATCAGAAACCACAATGCGGCGACGGTTACCGATCGCCTCCGGGGCCATATGTTCGTAAGTTTTGGGGTTCTTCTCAACTGCACTAACGTGGATGCCACCCTTGTGGGCAAAGGCAGAGAGGCCGACAAAAGGCGCGTGGTCGTCAGGAGCCAGATTAGCCAGTTCACTGATGAAACGACTCGTTTCTGTTAGAGATTGCAACCGCTCTGGAGGCAGGCAAGGTTGTCCTAACTTAAGCTGCAGGTTAGGAATCACAGAGCACAAATTGGCATTACCACAGCGCTCACCATAGCCATTGATCGTGCCCTGTACCATCGTGGCACCCTGCTGCACAGCGGCGATCGCGTTGGCTACAGCCATATCAGCATCGTTGTGGGTATGAATGCCCAACTGTGGTGAGGGAGTGGTGCCCTCCCTCCATGGCTGAGTGGTAAGCCATGCCTGTACGGCAGCCACGATCTGACCAATCTCTTGGGGCAGCGTCCCGCCGTTGGTATCGCACAGTACTAGCCACTCGGCTCCTGCCGAGAGAGCGCTGGCTAGGGTCTGCAGCGCATAATCAGGATTCGCTTTGTAGCCGTCGAACCAATGTTCTGCATCGTAGATCACCCGTCGGCCCTGCGATCTCAAAAACGCGATCGTCTCCCCAATCATGGCTAAGTTTTCGTCGAGAGTGGTTTGCAACCCCTCCGTTACATGCAAATCCCAGGACTTGCCAAAAACGGTGACCCAATGAGTGCCCGCCGCCAAAATCGCCTGCAACATCGGATCAGTGTCTGCCGACTTGCCGGGACGACGGGTTGAACAGAAGGCCACTACCTCAGCTTGCTGCAAAGGTTCCTCTTTCAACTGCCAAAAAAACTGTACGTCTTTGGGATTAGCCCCGGGCCAACCCCCTTCGATAAAGGGAATGCCTAAGGCGTCAAGCTTGTGGGCAATGCGCAGCTTATCTTCGATAGACAGGGATAACCCCTCTCGCTGCGCACCGTCGCGCAAGGTGGTGTCATAAATCCAAACGGCAGGAGGGTTAGCAGACGCAGCAGTAGAAGACATAACGATCGCAAAATACGCGAAAAACAGCAGTTGAGGCCCAAATTTGGAACTAAGAGTTCATTGTATCGATTGGCTCAACGTCCTAGGGGAACGTTGCTAAACAGTAAGAATTTTTCCTCGTCAAAGGATGAGTCGGAGCGGGTGGCAGGGCTTCCTCCCTGAATAGTTGGCAAAATTAGGGCAGTCTTATGACTGATGGCTGCAGCAAGGGAGTGAAACAATGCCAACAGTGACTGCTCAGGGCAAAACCTTTGAGTGCGCATCAGGTGCCAATTTAAGGAAAGTGCTCCTAAAAAATGGCGTCGATTTATACAACGGTCAGTCAAAGTTAATTAACTGTCGAGGCATTGGCAGTTGTGGCACCTGTGCTGTGCAAATAGAAGGGCCAGTTTCGGAGGTGAATTGGCGCGATCGCACGCGTCGTTCTTTGCCACCCCACAACCCTGAGCGAGATTTACGGTTGGCGTGCCAAACACAGGTTCTGGGCGATATCCAGGTGACCAAGTACACCGAATTTTGGGGTCAGGGCTCAGAAGTGGCATGGACGCCAGACAACCCGTGACCAATCAGTAAATCTGCACTATCATGAAATCACCTCAACTAATTAAAAAAGCTTAGTGGGGAGGATGATGGCATGAATCGGTATTTGTTGGCAGCAGTGTTGGGGGCGATCGCCTTTCTGACATTGCTTGGTATTGGGAACAGCCGAGATCTGCTGCAGCGATCGAGAAGCACCATTTCTTCGACGCCTTCATCAGCTGCCGAGGGCACTGCCCTCACCGGTATCGCCAGTGCTGGACAAAATGTTCTTCGTCAGACCTCGCCGGAGGCGCTTGAACGAGCTGGTATCATCTCTGACAACACGACACAACCCGATCCGGCACTCAATCCCGACGCAAATGATACCGTTAACCCTGCTGACCCGAATGCCACGCCTCCCGTAGCCCCTAGTCCGACTCCAGCGCCTGCTCCAGCCACACCGCCGCCGACTGATCAAGAAGCTATTCCAGCCTTGTGGTAATAGTTTCTTGACCTCAGTTAGGAGATGTACTTACTGTTGAGTCTTCTCCCAGTTATTTCACCTGAGGGTTGTGGGCTCTATAAGGCTCAAAATGATTTGCGAATGTGGAGGCAGTTACGCTGATCTAGCACCCGTTCGTATTTCAAAATGTCGGCAACGCGATACATAATGCGGAGGCCGCGCCCGCCTTCTGAGTCAGCGTTGGTTGTCTTGAGTTTGTGATCAAGCATTGCTTGGAAATCGAAACCTGGGCCATGGTCCCAGATCTTCATGTCCAGGTAGTCATGGGTGATAGTGATGGTAATTGTGATCGGGGTTTCCAACGGTAAGCCTTTGTGGGCATGGCGAACAGCATTGGTGAATCCCTCAATCAAGGCTAACTGACATTGCAGCCAATCCTCTTGGGGAACGGGCAATTCATGAAAGCCATCAAACCAGGACAAAACCCCCTGCAATGCCTGGGGATCTGTCTGGGTCTCATAGGTACTCTGCTTGAGAATAGTCAAGGGTTTCTATACCGCTGATGGCGAGAGTTGCTCACATGTTATCGAGCCGTCATAAAGATAGACGCACAATCTCGGCGATTTCTATTCAAAATATTCCCATATGCGAGCATTTCTTATGATCAGGTTTGAGTGATCGTCGTTTGAGATTAAGTGTGAGAGACACCAATAACGGGCAGATGAACGGCTACAGTTTTTGAGGCGCTATTCAAATACTGCTTCTGCTGCTTCAAATGAGGGTTATCTGCTCGTTGAAACTAGCGCTGTTTTTCCCAACCTATTGATCACGCTGTCGATTCCCTCGCTGGTTGAACAAGTCTTTTGCCAGCGGTTGCAGAGATTGCCTATTTCTCTAGGCGAATAGCGAACCACTGCATTGACTGACCGGGCTGGAGCTCAAAGTCGCAAGCGGTGTTAATTAGATACTTGGCCTGTGCTTGTACGGTGGGGTGTTTGGCGAGGTCGTGGGGTAAGTCGGATTGGCGATCGCGCAAAATCTCTTCGATCCGTTGATGTAATTCTTCTGTTGTCAAGATTTCTTCAGCTTCCCCTGGCATGAGCAGCACAAAATAGGCTTCTTCGTACATGAGGGAGCGATCGACCATCTGACTTACCTAACTCAATGACTTCTCTAATTCTAAAGGGAACACTGTGGTTTCAAGGACATCCGATGCCCGTTATGGCAGGTTGGAAGCAAGTTGGGTAGGCTGCCTAACAAAGAACATTTCATTGTCATCACAAACATGCCAGATTTAATCCATTGGGGACTTTTTTAACTCTCGCTCGCCATAGACTACTTGACCTTGAGGGAATCAAGCCAACAGAACCGGATACTCCGGTTCCAACCCACTCTCGTCAAGATAGATGATGACATCCCAGCCTCGCTGCTGCAGGAACCGGCGCAGACGGGCCAGGAAGATTTGCCGTTGCCGATGGTCTCGTTGGCGATAGCGGAACTGTTTTTCTAACGGTGATGCGATGCCGTTTGATGGCTAAACCCATGGCACTAGGATGAATGCCGAATCATGGGCGTGGTCTTTCAAACGGGCCTCAGGATAGTCGCGCACATGTTGCCGCCGCGCTTCTGGGTTAAGGTGCGAGCACGCCGACGCTGCTCGACACCTTGACCCAAAAGTTGTTGTTGACAGGACAGTTCGAACGTCTGGCAAAAATCATCGATGTGGCAAAACAGTTCTTCTCGACTAGACATCGGGAGGGGCTCCGCTGATTGAGGTTTCAACTTTGAGCTTACTCAGCTCCTCTTTTTTTATCCAGAACTCAGGTTTGGTAATGATTGCTGCGGGTATGGCTAACTGTATTTATGACAAGTTGCGTTATATCGATATCGCTCAAGTCTTAACTCAAGATCCGAGCAGGTTGTGTGGGTCTATCGTCGGGTCAATACAGGGCGGATTTCGAGCGTTCAGGTGGCACAGTTTAGCTTCATTGTGTTTGGTCTACGCAACAAGCGACAAATTCCTGTCCGTTTGCCGGGCAACGCTGTTGACTACTTACTGGATCAACTTTCCCAAACCTTGCCCAGGCCACTATCGGCTATTCTCCGGAGTATGCAAAAACTTTTCGCCAAAATTCAGAAGCACTGACTAATTGAATCTGATCGTTCATGACAATTGTGTTGTTGGTATCCTGGGACGTTTGGAACCAAGCAGGGCGATATCGGGCTGAGAGTTTTGCTATTGCAGAGCGCAGAATACCGGGCGAAAAGAACCTTAGACACAGGGCGGCAGATCGGCTTAACCTTGTGCGGATTGCTATGGAGCAGATATTACCCAACACCGAAAACAGGCACTGATATATGCTTTTGCAGACCAGTGTCTGTTTTCGCCAATTTAGTAGCTGCTGCTATTATCCAGATGGCAACTGGCAGTTGGCAAAATCAAAATTGCCTAAACGGTCACTTTACCCGATAGCCAATCTTGGGGCTTCAGAAAGATATCGTAAAGTTGATGCTCAGGGGTGTTGGCCTCGGGGTGATAGCTGTATTCCCAGCGCACTAAAGGCGGTAGAGACATCAAGATAGACTCCGTGCGGCCATTGGTTTGTAGGCCAAAGATGGTACCTCGGTCGTACACCAGATTGAACTCGACATAGCGCCCTCGACGATAGAGTTGGAAGTCGCGCTCGTGCTCGCCATACGACTGATTTTTATGCTGCTCGGCAATGGGTACATAGGCAGGTAAAAACGCCTTGCCACAATCGGTCACGAAGTTGAACAAGTCTTCCCAAGTGCGTTGGGGCAGTTCGCCGACCTGCTGGCTGTACCGGGCTGCCGGGCCATTTTCGTCAGGGCCACGATAAAGTTCACCGCGACCGTCTTGATAGTCAAAGAAGATCCCACCGACACCCCGAGTCTCACTTCGATGCTTTAGATAAAAATACTCATCACACCAGCGCTTGAAGGTGGGGTAGTAGTCAGCATGGTGGCGATCGCAAGTATCTTTCAGGGTTTGGTGAAAGTGCTTGACATCGTCTAACTCTGGATAATAAGGAGTGAGGTCAATGCCACCGCCAAACCACCAAACCGGCCCTGCCTCGAAATATCGGTAGTTGAGGTGAACGGTCGGAATATAAGGATTGTGAGGGTGCAGCACCATCGACGTCCCGGTGGCATAGAAGCCATGCCCAGCTGCTTCGGGACGCTGCACCAAAATGCTAGGGGGCAGTTGCTTACCCCAGACCTCAGAAAAATTGACGCCGCCTTGTTCAAACACGCCACCGTTTTTCAACACACGAGATCGCCCTCCGCCGCCTTCGGGGCGCTCCCATTGATCTTGTTGAAATTTTGCTTCACCGTCGAGGACTTCTAACCCAGAGCAAATTTCGTCTTGAATGCCCTTCATAAAAGCACTGACGCGATCGCGAGAATCTGAAGGCGGGGGCGCCGGTGTAGTGGTCGGCGTTTGATTACGATTGGGCGCAGAAGAAGTCGTCATAAAGTTGGCAATCCTGACCAGCAGATCGATATACGAAAGGAAACCAGCCGCTCTAAGGTTGCATCATGGGCCATCCAGAGAACCGTGGCGGCAAACACCTGAGTAGAGGTGTCATACTGCAATGACACTTAAGCAACGTCTCAGCCATTTAGTCGTAATTGTGCGATCGCAAACCTCGCCAAGCACGCGACCAAACCACAGAGAACCCCTTGGCTCATCAGGCGTTGAACGTTTTTTACCCTAACTTGAATTAGGGGCGGGTTTAGCACTCTAAAACATTTCTCTACAATGAATACGCTGTCAGAAGATTGAGAACTTTAAATATTTGAGACAAATTCCCCAATAGAGTTGATTGATGTTTGACGATATCAACACCTTAGCGGCTCATCTATAAAACGGACTAAATGGGTAGCCTTCGGATCCAGTCTTTGTGCTCAAGGGCACTTGACGAATGCTTTTAGAATCAAATTTTCTCCTACATTACGATCTCACAACTACCACAGCCCTCAAAAACTGCCCTCAAGCGTTAACTGTTATTTTCCTTACTTGTTTGCCATGAAAGTGTTTCAGTCGTTCTGGAGAAGATTGCAGCCATCATCGTTGCAGGGCAAGCAGGTATGTGAATTCAAGCGGAATCAACCCGACGCTCATCCGATTTATCGCACCTACCAGGCACTCAGTACCGCCCCAATCGAAACACTATGGCAAACGCTGACAAATCTGGCGGATATGTCAACCTGGCACCCCTTAATCGATAGCACCAATGCACCGCGAGGGTTGACTGCAAAACCGGGTCTTATTTATCGCGTGATCCCGCGTTGGTTGCCGATTCCCGTAAGGATTTTTGTCGAGCGGGTTTTACCCAACGAATTAATCAGCATCCGGCTGTTTCCCATCCCAGGGCTGGAAGAAAGGGTCATTTACCGCCTGGAATCTACCGTCTGGGGCACTCAAATTTCCTATTCCATCTGTCTGCGGGGCTGGCTGTCACCTGTGGTCTGGTCAGTGTTGCGACCCTATGCGTCAAAAGTCGCTGAGGCGATCGCTCAAGCCGCCGAAGAAACTGCCGCCTCAGCCTTACCGAGTAAGCGATCAGGCTTTGAAGTGTGGTGATGGGTTGAAAGGGAAACGAGAGTTCATCCGGCAACACCGGCATGTGGAGTGTTATAGCAGAGTTCGGAATGCTGAAGTCGGAATTCGGAATTGAAATGCCCATCAGA
>CAZLYS010000023.1:11578-13654 GCA_964563415.1 uncultured Halomicronema sp. | reverse complement strand
GGGGTCGAATAAGCCAAGGGATCGCGAATAATATGCACCCGCTGCTCCGCATCGACATAGCGCAGCCAGTAAAACGAACCGGCGGTATTGCGGTTCCCCGCTTTAACGCCAGCCACCACGGCCCACAAAAATTCGCCCTGCTGGCTAATGGGCACTAAATCCCGCTGAAATTGAACAACTTGTTGGGGTTCTCGGAAGTTGATCGGCGTCAGGGGGGTGAAAATTTCAAGTTCTAGCGATCGCTCAGATTGGATTACGTTTGCCGCCAGTTCTGGAGTCCAAAAGCCAAATTCGGTCAGACCATCCCGCCGATAGTGGGCCCCCAGGCGTTTGGCGAGTCGCTGACCGCGCCCAAAATAGGTGTCATCAGACGCCATCACCGAAGCGGCCCACTGCAATAGGGTTTGGGTCTCATCGTCAACGAGGCAAAGGTTAGACTTAGCAAGGCTATTGACTGGCACGGTATCGATTCTCTTCTGGATTGGGTGGCGGTTTCAGGCAATGGCGGTGCAGCGATCGTCGCCAAAAGCTGGAGTCAGTATGCCCCAAAGCTCGACCGATGATGACGGCTCAGCTACATTAGTCGTGACTGTAGAGCGGCGTGGGCACTGAGCCAGCCGCAACCGGCCATCAGTCATGACTTCTGCAGACCGCTAGCGCGATCGCTCTTCTTATTAGGCTACTTCAATCACCCAGTTCTGTGACCTCTTGGAGCTCGGTCATTGACATCAAAATTGGCTGGTGAATCAGGGCTTGTGAATAAAGTGCTAAAGCGCTTTGTGCCCCCGATGGTCTCAGCGCTATAAATAGTTAGCCCAATGTGTTGGCCATCAATATCTACCTAGAGAGGCAATGTCTATCTAGCGAGGGAAGTAGAGATTAGCTGGGAAGTAGAGATTAGCTGGGAAGCGTTTGATAGACATTGAGCCTACGCCTCCAAATCGCTGCTGCCAGACACTGTAAAGGGTGATGAAGTTGCCTTTCTGAGCTTTTTAGAATCCTTGCTCTTACGGATTACGAGATCGAATCATGTCAGTATGGCAGACATAAGCGAACCTAATTTGACCGATACGCTCAGCGGCGGTTAACTCGCTATTTTTCCAACCAAACGTAGTCAGGAGACCCTGATATGAAATCCTCTCTGGTCATCCTTTACCACCGCGAACCCTATGACGAGGTAGTGGTTGACGGTAAGACGGTCTACCGTGATAAAAAAAGCCCCAACGGCATTGTGCCTACCCTCAAGACCTTTTTTGCCAATGCGGAAAGCAGTACCTGGATTGCTTGGAAGCAGATGACTGCCAAGCAACAGGCAAACTTTGAAGAGCGAGTTGTCATGGAAGGCGGTAACGAAAGCTGCCAAGTCAGACGCATTCCCCTCTCGGCCCAACAGGTTAAAGAGTTCTACTACATCACCGCCAAGGAAGCCTTCTGGCCCATCTTGCACTCTTTTCCTGAGCATTTCACCTATGAAAGCTCTGACTGGGACAACTTTAAGGCCATCAACCAGCTCTTTGCCGATGCCGCTTGTGAAGATGCTGCCGATGACGCCCTCATCTGGATTCACGATTACAACTTGTGGTTGACGCCCTATTTCATTCGGCAAAAAATGCCCAATGTAAAAATTGCCTTCTTCCATCACACCCCCTTTCCAGCGGCAGACGTGTTCAACATCTTGCACTGGCGAGAAGCGATCGTGGATAGCCTGCTCTGCTGCGATTTATGCGGTTTCCACATTCCCCGCTATGTTGAAAATTTCGTGGGCGTAGCGCGGAGTCTGCGGGACGTCAAAATTGTTGAAAAAGGGCCTGTCCGCGACGCCTTTACCCCTTATGGAGTCGCACTGGCTGAGCCCGAAATGACCACAAAGCTGAGCTACCAGGGTCGCACGATCCATCTTGATGCGTTTCCCGTGGGTACCCATCCCCAATACATTGCTGATGTCGTCAATTCCGATGAGGTGCAAGCCAGTATCAAACAGATTCGCGATGACATTGGCGATAACAAGCTGATTGTCTCAGCCGGTCGGGTGGACTATGTGAAGGGTGCTAAAGAAATGCTGCTCTGCTATGAGCG
>CAZLYS010000023.1:7791-11568 GCA_964563415.1 uncultured Halomicronema sp. | reverse complement strand
TTATTAGCTCGCCGTCCAGAACTGCAAGGCAAGGTTAATCTGGTGATGACTGCGGTCAAAGCCGCCGCCGGTATGCGGGTCTATAAGACTGCTCAAAGTCAGATTGAGCAGATGGTCGGCAAAATCAATGGTCGTTTTTCAAAGCTGAACTGGACGCCGATTTTGCTGTTCACAGAGCCAGTTCCCTATCATGAGCTGATGGCCTTTTACGGCACGGCTGATATTGCCTGGATTCCACCACTACGCGATGGCCTCAATCTAGTCGCCAAAGAATATATTGCGGCCCATCAAGGGCGAGAGGGGGTGTTGATTCTCTCAGAATTCACCGGGTCAGCAGTAGAGCTACCAGATGCCTTGCTGACCAATCCTTATTCTGACAAGCATATGGATGAGTCGATTGAGCAAGCACTAGCGATGAGTTCGGAAGAGCAAAAAGAACGAATGGAGCGCTTGCACAAGGTCGTGTTGCAGTACGACGTGAAGGAGTGGGCCAACCACATGTTCCGAGAAGCAAATGCGACTGCGGTTCCTGGGGAACCTGCGCTAGTCTAAGGGCAAATTATGGCAGGGTGACCAGAGCACTGGCGGCGAAAGTTCTCTCTCAGTGATAGTCGGGCTGGTTGGTTAGGGGAGTTTAGGAACGATCGCTGCCAATGCACAAACTGTATTGGTGCACCGCACAAGGTCGCGCATTCGGCGCAACCATCGTCTATTTGCAGCATTCAAGGAATCATTAGATGAGAGATCTCCAAGCAATTCAGCGTCGAGATTATGATGTTGTCGTGATTGGCGGTGGTGTCAACGGAGCCGCCACTGCCCGTGATGCGGCCCTGCGGGGATTGTCGGTACTCCTAGTCGAAAAAAACGATTTTGCTGGCGGCACGACCAGTTGGTCAACGCGGCTAGTCCACGGTGGCTTGCGCTATTTAGAATATTTTGAATTTCATCTGGTCCGAGAGTCGCTGCGCGAGCGCGAAATTTTACTAAAAACGGCTCCGCATCTGGTGCAGCCGATTCAGATGACGATTCCGATTTATGGCAGTGGCACTCGCAGCTATTGGGAAATTCAGGCGGGCATGGTTTTGTATGACGTGCTCAGCTACGATAAGACGCTGCCCAACCACCGCATGCTCTCGAAAGCAAAGATGCAGCAGCTTTTCCGGTCGGTCGATCACGACAATTTAAAGGGCGCAGCTCAATATTATGACGGGCAGGCAGAACATGCTGAGCGACTCTGTTTGGAAATTTTGCTAGACGCCCAGTCGGCGGGGGCGGATGTGCTGAACTACGCTACTGTCACGGGTTTGCAGCGCCAAGGCGATCGCCTGACCGGCCTCACCGCCTACGATCAAATCACTGAGACCGAATTCACCGTCTCGCTCCCAGCGCAGGCCGTGGTCATTAATACTTCTGGGCCTTGGGTTGATCGGGTATTGGGGCTGGGGCAACGTGATGGAAAGCCTTTGCCCATTAGCGCCGAGCAAAAAATTGGCGGTACGAAAGGCAGTCACATTATTGTTAACCACTTCCCTGGGGCACCCGATACGGCATTATACGTCGAGGCTAAGTCAGACGGTCGGCCCTTTTTCATCGTGCCTTGGTGTGGTCAATACCTGATCGGCACGACTGATTTGAAATACACAGGCGATCTAGATCGAGTTAAAGCCGATAACGACGAAGTTGATTATTTAATCAAAGAAACCAACCAAGTTGTCCCAACCGCACGGTTGTCCCGCCAAGACGTGAAATTCACTTACTCGGGCATCCGCCCCCTCCCCTATGCCGAGGGCAAAAAAGCCGCTAGCATCACCCGAGCTCACATTCTCAACGACCATGCAGAAGACGGGGTAACCAACTTGGTGTCACTGATTGGGGGTAAGCTAACCACCCATCGGCAAGTGGGTGAAGAGATGACCGATTGGGCCTTCAAAAAAATGGGCAAACCGGTACCCCCTTCACCGACTCGCCAACGGCCACTGCCCGGCTGCATTTGGCCTGACGACGAGCGGATTGAGACGGCGTATCAACGCTATCGCGATCGCGTTCACATCAACACCCTGGAGTACCTGTTTAACGTGTACGGGGCGCGGGCCACTGAGGTCCTTAAACTCATTGACGATCGCCCTGACCTGGCAGAACGCCTGATCGAGACCCATCCTCACATTCGCGCTGAAGTCGTGTTTGCCATGGAACAAGAAATGGCCCATACCCTTTTAGATTTCACCAGACGGCGAACCGTCTTGGCCATGCATACAAACTACGGCTACGACGTACTGGAACCGATTCTTAATACGCTGCGGCAGCACTGCGGTTGGGATGACGCGAAGTGCCAACAGGAAGCGGCGGCTTATCAGCAGTTTATGGAAGAGAATTGCATTCCTGACTATGTCTTGGCAACAACGGTAGAAGGGCGATCGCTGCAAGCGGTGTAGTTATCTGAGGCGACCATAGAGTTTGCTTGGCGGTCGACCACCATACCGCTCTATGATCGTAACCTGTCCTCTCTTGCTATTAACTGCTGACTTATGGATGCTAATGTCACGTCTCCAATTTCCATTGATGCCAAACAGGCCCAAAAAGAGTCGGCAGAACTCACGATTTTAGGGGCCGGAGCCTGGGGCAGTGCCCTGGCCACCCTAGTAGAAAAAAACGACCACACCGTCTGTCTCTGGTCGCGAAGTGGCGAGCTTTCTCTCGCGGAGGCCGTCAAAGATGCCCACGTCATTCTGTCGGCGGTATCGATGAAGGGTGTGCCCGCAGTCGCGGCTCAGCTCAAGGAACTCAACATTCCCCCAGAGACGATTTTGGTGACTGCGACCAAGGGACTGGATCCGGAGACTACCCGTACCCCCTCACAAATCCTCCACGACACGTTTCCCAACAATCCGATAGTCGTGCTATCAGGTCCCAATCTCTCCAAAGAGATTGAGCAGGGGCTACCCGCGGCCACTGTCGCCGCGAGCTTTCATCCAGAGGCGGCGGAAGCGGTGCAGTACCTCTTTTCCTCCGATGTTTTTCGAGTCTATAGCAGTCCTGATCCGCTAGGGGCAGAACTGGGCGGTACGTTAAAAAATGTCGTGGCGATCGCCGTCGGTATTTGTGAGGGCCTCAATTTAGGTTCTAACGCGCGATCGGCGCTGATGACTCGCGCACTGCCGGAAATGATGCGGATTGGCACGCATCTCGGTGGACAGGCCGAAACCTTTGTCGGCCTGTCAGGATTGGGAGACATGCTGGCCACTTGCACCAGTGCTCTGAGCCGAAACTACCGGGTCGGTTATGGCTTAGCTCAAGGCAAATCATTAGAACAAATTCTGGAAGAATTGGGGAGTACAGCAGAGGGGGTTAACACCACCAATGTGCTGATCCAAATTGCCAACCGCGAAGGCATTCCCGCCCCGATTTCTCGGCAGGTATATCGCTTGCTGAACGGTAAAATCACCCCTCGAGAAGCGGTCGAAGCCCTGATGGAAAGAGACCTGAAAGCTGAGGCCTGCTTACTCACCTAGTCTTAGCCGGTGCCAGTGATTGGTAGCCTTACTTAGCAAGTGTTACACCAGTTTGACATCCGTATCCTTGCTGAGGAACGGAACGAAACCAGCGGGCGGCTCGTCTCAGGTGCTAGGTGTTAACCGAGTACAGAATCAGCAAGTGCACTTGTGGCAAATGCGATCGCGCAGGTTAACATCTTCCCTTAAGATTAAGGGCTGTGTGTTGTCGAGTGAACTGAAGATGCGATTTTTAACCTCTGTTGTAAGTCTGTGTGCGGTTCTCAGT
>CAZLYS010000023.1:0-7769 GCA_964563415.1 uncultured Halomicronema sp. | reverse complement strand
CAGCATCAGCCGAATCGCAGTTGACGATTTTTTTGCCCTCAGCTGTTGCGCAGGCCTTGCACAATCATGACAATCTCAAAGACGATACCCTAACGCTCTTGCGCTTTGAGACGGAATATCACCTAGTGCGGGTTTATCGCCAGGCGGGGCTCACGTATCTCAACGTTTACAACAAAGAAACGGGCTACACCGATCTAAACGGTGTGTTGGCATACCTGGTCACCCCGGAAAATGAGGCTGATCCGTGGCGCGTTTATGCCAACCAACAAGGGGATCTAGAGTATCGCGCGATGGTCAACCCTCAAGGCGATACAGCTCTAGAAATTCGGTTGCCGGATGGTCCCCCAGCCCAGCTAGATTATGGCTTTAACGTCACTTATGGTTTTCCACACATTTTTTTGGGTAGCAACGTAGAGACCACCCTCAGTGAACTGGAGGCCTCTGGTTGGATGGTGGAGTCCAGTTCTACAGACACTGTAGAGCTGATCCGCAATCAGTTAGTCCTAGACCTAAAATTTGATCCAGCAAGCAACGTCATCACGCACACACACTTGATAGATTTGACTTAGTGCCCTGCAAGGCTCAAAAATTTGGCTCCTCTGCCTGGCAAATCAAACGCAGTGTGGCCCGTCAGGCAGCTAAGTAGTCGGTCTTAACACGCTACAACTGAAGTAAAGCTTGGCGGATGAAGACCTTGTGTAGCTTACCCATTGTCTTTTACTCCGGTTCTGATGGTTGCAGTTTGGGAGCCCGGTTCAGGCATGAGGCAGGCTGATGATGGGGCACGACTAACAACGTGTATTGAAGAGGTGCCCTTTGCAGAGAGTCGTTGTTGATCGGGCGCAAATTATGGCTGATCAACTTACCCTAACCGCAGAGCAGCAACATTATCTACAGCGGGTGCTGCGACTGAAGGTGGGCGATCGCTTTTTGGCACTCGATGGCCAAGGGCATCTATGGGAAGCCGTTTTGCAGGCTGATAGCTCCTTAGCCACCCTCAAAAATCTATCTCAAAGTAGACTCACCAACGCGACATCACAGATTAAAATTACGCTCACAGCTTGTATCCCCAAGCAGGGTTTTGATGAAGTCGTGCGACAAGTGACAGAGTTGGGCGTTGACGAAATCGTCCCAATTTTGAGCGATCGCACCTTACCGCGTCCCAGTGCTAATAAGCTTCAGCGGTGGCGACGCATTGCAACTGAAGCTGGGGAACAATGCGAACGTTTAACCGTCCCTCTCATCAGGGAACCTCTAGCCTGGTCCAGTTGGCTAGCCCAAGAGTCACAGGATTCTCGATTGATTTGCGTCGCCCGACAGTCTGTCCCCTCCTTACTGTCAGTGGGGCTCTCTTATCCGTTTACAGCGGTAGAAGTTGCCATTGGTCCAGAGGGCGGTTGGACAGAAGCCGAAGTCACCCAAGCCTTAAACCATGGCTATCAACCGGTTTCGCTTGGACGCTCAATTTTGCGAGCTGTGACCGCGTCGGTAACCGCGATCGGGATACTCCAAGCTGGAATTGAATTCGCTACTATAAAGTCATCAAGCGATACATCCCTATGAATACCGTCAAAACTGTAGAAGTAAATACAGAAAACTGTCTGTCTGGCTTTCACGCTCTATCTGATCCGCTGCGTATGCATGTGATTGAGCGGCTTCGCACCCAAGAGATGTGCGTGTGTGACCTTTGCGAGGAATTAGAGGTCAGCCAATCCAAACTGTCCTTTCATTTACGCGTGCTCAAAGATGCCGGTTTGGTCAAGGCACGTCCCCAGGGCCGTTGGACCTACTACAGCCTGGATTTGTCTCGATTTGTTGCTTTAGAGCAATACCTGTCAGACTATCGCCGCTACAGCCCCATTATTCCGAGTCGGCTGTATGAAGTCTCGGCTTAACCGATGAGTGCTCTGGCGTTTGGCTCACCGCCAACCAGCAAAATGGTAGAGTTCACTCACCTTAGTTAAGTGAACTTGCAAGGGAGTCTAATCTGACATATGGCAACCGACCATGCTGCTCTAAGTGAGGTCACGGCAGCACTCCAGTTTGCTGCCCGCAAACATCGACAACAGCGGCGCAAAGATCCAGAACGGACTCCCTATATCAATCACCCGATTGAGTTGCTGAACATTCTCGCCAATGAGGCCGAGATTGATGATGTCATTGTTCTCATCAGCTCTCTGTTGCATGACACGGTCGAAGATACCGATACCACCCTGGCCGAAATTACAACCTTATTTGGTGAGGAAGTTGCCACGGTGGTCGCTCAGATCACCGACGATAAATCGCTACCCAAAGCCATCCGCAAACAATTGCAGGTAGAACATGCTGCCAGTGTGAGCGATCGCGCCAAGTTGGTTAAACTGGCCGACAAAATTGCTAATGTCAGAGACCTGGCGATCGCGCCCCCCCTAGATTGGTCTCCAGAACGGCAGTGGGAATATTGCGACTGGGGCAAGCGCGTTGTTGATCGCATGCGCGGCACTCACGCCGGATTAGAAACGCTATTTGACCAAGCCTATGCGGCGGCGATTAGATAAGATTGAGCAGCGTTAGAGGCTAACCGGCAAAAGGCAGACAGCTACAGCAGAATTCGGAATGCTGAATTCGGAATTCAAAAATCTGCCAGATGCTGATTGGCATTGATCAAGAGTGGCCTAACCTACATTTGCGGCTCACTAAATCAAGTGTGGTTGCCAAATTGCTAAACCAGGCCTGAGCCGTGATGGTCAAGGTGCAGGAAATGGTCAGTGGAGAAACCCTAAGTCCTGCAACCTGAACCTGTCACCCACTGACTCCTTACCCTTACACTCACCAAATTCTCAAACTGACTGCTTGGCCTCACAGACCGCTGTCAACAACCTCTGAAGTCGCGACTTAAGCCCTAATCGATGGGCTAGTATATTCATCTGGAATCATTTTGGCAGGATGAGCAGGCTATGAGTCGCGGCACGCTATTTGATAAAGTTTGGGACTTGCATACGGTCGGTACTTTGCCCTCTGGTCAAACTCAGCTCTTCATTGGCCTGCACCTCATCCATGAAGTGACGAGTCCTCAGGCTTTTGCGATGCTGCGCGAGCGGGAGTTGTCGGTGATGTTTCCTGAGCGGACGATCGCCACGGTGGATCACATCGTCCCCACAGAAAGCCAAGCTCGTCCCTTTGTGGATGTGCTGGCCGAAGAAATGATCATGGCCTTAGAGCAAAACTGCCGCGACCATGACATCACGTTTTACAACATTGGTTCTGGCAATCAGGGTATCGTCCATGTGATTGCTCCTGAGCAGGGCTTAACGCAACCGGGCATGACGATCGCCTGCGGGGATAGCCACACGTCTACCCATGGGGCATTTGGCGCGATCGCCTTTGGCATTGGCACCAGCCAAGTGCGGGATGTATTGGCGTCGCAAACGCTGGCACTGTCAAAGCTCAAGGTGCGCCGCATTGAGGTGAACGGTGACTTACCACCTGGGGTTTATGCCAAAGATGTCACGCTGCATATCATCCGCAAATTGGGGGTCAAGGGCGGTGTCGGTTACGCCTATGAGTATGCCGGTAGCACCATTGAAGCCATGTCGATGGAAGCAAGGATGACCCTATGCAATATGTCGATTGAGGGGGGCGCTCGCTGCGGCTATGTGAACCCTGACGCGGTGACCTATGACTATTTGAAGGGGCGAGAGTTTGCCCCCAAGGCTGAGCAGTGGAACGACTCTGTGGCTTGGTGGGAAAGCCTGCGTAGCGATGTCGATGCGGAGTATGACGATGTGGTGGTAATTGATGCGGCTGAGATTGCTCCGACCGTTACCTGGGGCATTACCCCCGGTCAGGGCATCGGCGTGAATGAGCAAATTCCCACAGTGGCGGACTTGCCAGAGGGCGATCGCGCGATCGCGCAAGAAGCCTATCAGTATATGAACTTGCAACCAGGGACCCCGATTCAAGGTACCCCAGTGGATGTTTGCTTTATCGGCAGCTGCACCAATGGTCGCCTGAGTGACTTGCGAGAAGCCGCTAAAGTCGTGCAGGGCAAAAAAGCTGCACCAACTGTTAAGGCTTTTGTGGTGCCGGGTTCAGAGCGAGTTAAACAAGCCGCTGAAGCCGAGGGTTTGGATACTATTTTTGAAGCCGCTGGGCTGGAATGGCGCGAGGCGGGCTGCTCTATGTGTTTGGCGATGAACCCTGACAAGCTGCAGGGCGATCAAATCAGTGCCTCTTCGTCTAACCGAAATTTTAAAGGTCGTCAAGGCTCTGCTTCTGGGCGGACATTGCTTATGAGCCCAGCCATGGTGGCGGCGGCGGCGATCGCCGGTCAGGTGACAGACGTCCGCGACATCCTCTAAAGGTGACGGCAGCAGGCGTGACCAGCCGCTGCGGCTCGTCGTAGGGAATTTTTACACGGCGAGATTGGGCCTATTCTTGAGCATTACTCTGTTGACGCTCCATGGTTGCGATCGCGGCATTTAGGGCAGCCAACCGCGTTTCTAACGCATCGCGCATCGCCTTGAACATGCTGAGTTTATGAGCGCGGTACTGATTGCGAGTCTCTTCATCAGGGAAAAAACAGCTAAAAAACATGGGCATTCCTCAAGTGACCTCATTATGTCGCTCTGAGCTTACAAGTTACGCGCTATCACTGCTGTGTTGTATTGCACTTGCTGAGAGCTGTCCGGCCATATAGAGCGAAGCAAATGAGATGTGCGGGCGAGGAAACCGCCGTTTAATCAGGTCGCCCTGGATGGCTGAAACTGATTTCTGGCAGGCATTTCAGTTCCGCATTCCGCCCTCCGTATGCCGCATTTTGCTATGAACTTCGGATGTTGCTCAATTCTGAAATGTCCCGAGTTTCATATGAGAATTGTGTCTGCATTTTCCAGATCATTCATTTCTGATCAGCAACTCCCTTGCTGGCAGCCATGTCGCGATGCCAAAAGCCAGCGTGATCGAATTTTCGTTGAGATGCAATCATCGCGGTGGCAGCTTGGGGCAATAACGGCTTAGCCAACAAATAACCCTGGCAAAAGTCACATCCTAAATCAAGCAATTGTCTTAATTGTTCAACACTTTCAACGCCTTCTGCGACTGCTTGCATCCCTAAGTTATGAGATAAGTTGATCACGGCTTGCACAATGGAGTTTTCACCTTGCTCAAGTTCAGCGATAAATGAACGATCAATTTTGAGGTGGTCAACCGGAAAATCTTGCAGATAACTCAGAGATGAATACCCTGTGCCAAAATCATCCAAACTAATCGGAATACCCAATGATTTAAGCTTGTTAAAACAATTAGAAACGGCCGTCACGCTAGCGATCAAGACACTTTCTGTCACTTCTAGCCTCAGAGAGCTAGGCGGTAATTGAGACTGGTTTAACAAGGACTCAATCTTTGCGGCCCAGTTAGGTTGCAAAAATTGTTTTCCTGAGACATTTATGCTGACCGTTAAGTCCTGCGCCTGAGGATAAGTCGAACGCCACTCTAGCAATTGTTTACAGGCGGTTTCTAACACCCAATCACCCAGTGACAAAATCAATCCTGTTTCTTCTAAAATCGGAATAAAATAATCTGGCAAGACGTTGCCTTTTTGGCTGTGTGCCCAGCGTAGCAATACCTCAAAACCAGCGAGTTCTCCCGTTTGCAGAGCCAAAATCGGTTGATATGTCAAGAAGAAAGAGGGGCTTTCCCCCTGCAGTAAAGCCTCAATGTCACGCCTGAGTTCAACCTCGAGCTGCAGTCGATTGCGGGCAGCAGTATGCATATATTCATCAAAGAAAACATATCCTCCACCTTGATATTTAGTCTTAGCCTCATACATCGCTGTATCAGCATCTCGCAATAACTCTTTGGGAGATTGATACTGTCCTTCAGCATGCACGATACCAATGCTGGCAGTCACAAAAACTTCATTAGCTTCTATCTGAATTGGACTATTCAGACTATTTAATAGCTGAATAGCAATATCTTCTATATGACTTTTTCTATGTGGATTAGCCAGAAATATAGCAAATTCATCGCCCCCTAGACGTGCAAAAACATCTTCTGATTTCAGATAAGGAAGTACACGCTTAGTAAAGGCAATCAACAATTGGTCGCCAACAATATGACCTAGACTATCATTAACTAATTTGAAGCGATCTAAATCCAGAAATAGCAGGGCGAAAGGCTTCTTTTTAGCCTTTGAAGAAGCCTCTTCAAAATCATGTTTGCATTCTAGTTGGGAAGCGAGATAATCGGTAAAAAATGAGCGATTGACTAAATCTGTCAAGTCATCATACAGGGCGAGTCGAGTCAGCTTCTGGGTAGACTGGAATCTTTCTGTTGCGATACTAGCTAAGTGCGTTGCAGTTTCCATGATTTTCAAGTGTCCGGTAGTGGGCTGACACGGAATTTCAAAGGACAACGCAAACGTTCCCAAAACGTTGCCAGACTGCGAACAAAAGGGCATTGACCAACAAGACCGAATACCATGAGACAGGGCTAAGCCACGAAATTCGGCCCAGAGCGGATCAGTTGAAATGTCATGCACAAAAATGGGTTCACCCCGAAAAGCAGCGGTGCCACAAGAGCCAGCACAGTCGCCAATTATCAGACCATTGAGAGCTGCAGCATAAGCCTTAGGCAAACTAGGCGCGATGCCCGATTGTAGCTTCCGTTTTTCAGTGTCTAAAAATAAAACGGAGCAATAGGCCCCGGGATTTTGCTGTTCTAAAAGTTGACAGAGAAAAAACAGGGTTCGCTGTAAGTCTGAGCCAGAAGCGATCGCCTGCAACACATTCGTTTGAGTCAGCAACAGCATTTCTGCGCGCTTTCGCTCCACAGCACTGGCCAAAATACTTGTCACATCGTGCAAAAGATCTACTTCTGCTGGCGCGATAAATCGCTGAAAAGGACACGTCAAAACCACTAATCCTGCAGGATAGGATTTCCCTGGAATGATGAGTCCGTATCTCTGAGGTGCCAAGCTTAACAACTGAGTCTGTTGCCCCTTCGAAGGCGGCCTAACCTCATGACAAACTTGAGAGTCTTGCAATATTTGTTTAAGCGATCGCTGCTCCAATCCAAACTGAGGACAGACTGTAATATCCGTTGAGGTTGTATAGTCAATCAGATTCAGAGTGTCTTGATCAGTCAGAATTTCCCAAAATTCACAACTAACCAAGTTGAGTTCTTGAACTAAAAGTTGATTAGCATTTTGATACAGATCCGATAATTGAGTTCCTTCTAAGGCCAGCTTCCCCAAATGACTCACTAATCGATGATAAGAATCCAAACAGATATTAGGATCTTCATCCGAACGGTTTAGGGTTGAACGTTCATCTTGAATCTCCTGGTTAGCAGATATAGAACTTTGACGAAATTCTGCAGGTGGAAGCGAATAACGCCCTTCTGAAGCATCAAAAACGATTTCAGAATGATTGGACAGGAGATGATGAAACTGTTCTTTGAATGGCATCGAATTGAAAATATGCTTCTTATAAAAATAAGGACGCTTGACCTTGCCGCCCATGCAGAAGGTAGACGTGCTTCCCTAAACTGAAGCATGAAAATGTGACAAATCTGTGGCGAATGCCCTCAGTTCCTTGGGACGACTACTCTGGCCAGCACTTGCCAGCAGGAACCGAGCAAGTACAGCCTGGGGACCCGCATCACCCTGCAAAGTCTTAGCCCACCCTACATTGCCAGTCCACACCCCCTGCCTGAAAGTGACATCACCGATGATCAGCATCTGGGTAACAAGCGCCACTAGCTTTTCGGGCGTTGCTGATTTTGGGTAT
>CAZLYS010000022.1:0-13792 GCA_964563415.1 uncultured Halomicronema sp. | reverse complement strand
GCCCCTCCAAGAGGTACGCTATTTACCCGCAGATCCCTAAACGGCTGAGGGTACCACTTCTACCTCGCTGTAAAGCGTCAGTCCGTAGATTCGTCGCTGTCCCCCATTGCCGTATCAATCGGCTAGATTGAGCGACGTCTCATAGCTCTTTGACCCGCCGTAAGAAACGAGGGTGCACCTTTTATTAATTGCCGCAGGGCTTTGAGTCCGGCGACCGAAAGGGTTGCTGCCTGGGTATCAGAGACACTGTTGGGAATAACGACCATATGCCCGCGATCGCCCCTTTCGCTCTCAGCCAACCTAACTCAATAGATCCTCAAGGTTCGAGGTCCTAGTTGACAGATTCTTCAACTCAGATATTATTTAGGAGTACTAACAATTAGGATTTCTAAATAAAAGGAGATCTGATCATGCGACGTGTTATTGGCTTATTGAGTGCTGGAGTCATGTTTGCCGGGAGTTTGGGCTTTGCTGCGTCGTCCTATGGCGAGACCGTGGTGGCTCTGCCGTCGTCTGTGGCATTGGAGATTCAATCTACGCAGGTTCGTTACATCGAGGATTTGGATTTGCTGGTGTTTGAACAGCAGTTGGCGGGTGAGGTGGGGGCGACCTTGCCGCAACCGGCGGGACAACTCGATGGTGCGCCAGTGTTGGGATATGTTTTTCCCACAACGCTGAGTCCAGAAGATGTTGGCTTTGGCGGCACGGATGGGATTGTGGCACTGGCCATCACGTCTCACCCTGATTTTGATGACACACCGCTGTGGGACGAAGATAACGATGCCGACTACGCCAACGACGGAGTCATTTGGCATTCTCACTGGGTTGTCTTGACGGCTGATGAACGGGTTCCTGGGGGGCTATCGGCGGCAGCGTTTGACCCTGACGATGAAGCGGTGGTGATGCCGCCCACAAATCCGGGAATGGCCATTTATCTCGACTCACCTGGGTTTTCGGTGGTGTCGGACCAAAATATGCTGCGGGTCTTGGTGCCAGCGCAACGGGTCAACCACAATATCGACTTCAACTTTGACGCGGTCACAGCCTACATGGAAGTGAATACCAGCGATCAGAACCGCCCCATGCTCGGAGTGTACGAGGTTTACAGCGTCGGGTCTGGAGATTTGAGTCTGCCCTATGGGGTTCAGCAGTAATGGCTAAGGCCAATCGTGCGATCGCTTTAGAGAGATCGCACGATTGGCGACTAAAAACGGGCGTGGAGGGCTGCTTCATTTAGCCATCTGATCTTGAGCCCTTTGCTTGGCGATCGCTTTCCTTAAATTTCAAATCCAATCTACATTCCTTTGCAGGAGAATATCGATGCTCGATATTGAACGTCTGGAGCAGAGTTTTGCGCAAATCAAAGATCGAGGGCCCGAGTTTACGACAACCTTCTACAACACTCTGTTTGCCAACTATCCAGAGGTCAAACCGCTGTTTCAGCAGGTGGACATGCAGGAGCAGGGTAAGAAATTATTCGCGTCCTTAGCGCTGGTGGTGGCCAACCTGCGCCATCCCGAAAGCCTGACCACCCGACTCACGACGATGGGCGCTCGGCATATTGAGTATGGCGTTGTCCCCGATCACTATTCGATGGTAGGAAACGCCCTGCTGCAAGCCTTAGCAACAACCCTCGGCCCTGATTGGACGCCAGACCTGCACCAAAATTGGACGGAGGCGTACCAGGTGGTTGCTGAAGTAATGCAAACGGCAGCCGATCGCCCTATCTTCGAGATGAAGCTGTCCCACGTTTTGCAGGGAGAGTTTCAAATTAAAAGGCTGAATCTCTTGCTGGTTTTTCAGGTCAACTGTCCGGGTTGTTTTGCGTATGCCCTACCTCTGGCGGCTCGGCTGCACGATCGCTATGGCGAACGCGTTAACATTCTGGGCTTGTCTACAGCCTTTGAGGACTTTAACCTTAATACGCCAGAAAATACTCGTCTCCTACTAGAACGCGGTGAAGTGGTTGGCATGACTAAACTGTACTGGCAACAGCAAGGTGAATCTAGGTACATGGTACCGATCCGTTTTCCCGTTGCTTTTGATTGGATTGAAAGCGGCCAATCTCAAGCTGCTGTTTCAGGGGATCAGGCAACCTCTATACGACGAGGTATCGGTCATACGTTTCGGGTCAATCGACTTCAGGGCACACCTTCGTGGATTCTGTTTGATGAAAGCTTTAGGATATTGGCACAGTGGTTTGGGCACAAATCCGAATCGGAAGTGGAGTCAATTCTGCATCAGTACTAACCGCAAGTTTCGTTCATGACGCCGATGGACAATCCGTTTGACACCATCAATGAGCCCATTTCTCAACGCATGATTACTGGGCTTACCAAAGTTTGTACTGCCTTGCGAAGTCGAGCCTGGCAAGGAGCAGAATCCCAGGGACTCACGCCGACCCAAGGCCAAGTCCTCACTTTGTTACAGTCGGCTGCCGATGCCGGAATGCGCCTGTCAGCGATCGCCGCAGGGCTGGCCACGAGTCCCGCCACCGCCAGCGATGCGGTCTCTTCTTTGGTGAAAAAAGGGCTGGTATCCCGTGAGCGGGCCGCCGATGACCGCCGCGCGATCGCCATCCGCCTCACCCCTGACGGTCTAAAACAGGCAAAACAGGCTGCCAGCTGGCCCGACTTCCTCTTAGATGCCGTCGATACCCTGTCCCCAGAAGAACAAACTATCTTTTTCAAAGGGTTGACGACCATTATTCGGACGCTACAGGAGCAGAATAATATTCCCGTCTCAAAGATGTGCGTTACCTGTCATTACTTTGCTCCCCATGTGTATGAGGATGCAGATCGACCCCACCACTGCAATTTCGTGAATGCCCCATTTGGTGATCGTGATTTGCGCTTGGATTGCCCAGAGCATCTGTCAAAAATAGAAGCAGGTTAGTTCCTTGTTGATCATGAGGCGTTTCATTGTTTTATCCTCGATAGTTGCGTGGATAGACCAAGAATGACTCGCTAAGGTACGGAACAGATTACGCCACTTCAATGCCCCGAATGATCGGCTGAGGCTCGAAGTTCTGTGGGTAGTGCATCCCACGTTCGGCAATGAGGTAGGTGGTCAAGTCAAGCGTGTGATCAGCGACCCAAAAGCGAGTCACCTTGCCCTCGTCATGGGACAGAATAAAGTACTCGATGGAGGTGCCTTTACGACCAGTGGGGGCCAGGCCAAAAAACTCTCCCGTATGCTGCCAGACAAGGTTGACGGCGATTACGGCGCGATTAACTCCGTAGATTTCATCCACCAGATCGAGTCTAGGGGAGAATTTGGTTTGAAACTCTGCGGCCCAATGCTTGAGCGGTTCAATTCCGTGAGTGGGTTGTGAACCAACAGTGCTGCGGAGTTCCACATCAGCGGCGATCACGTCATCCCAAATATCTAAGTTCCGTTCGTTAAAGCCTTTGTAGATCAGACGCCCAATCCGTTCAGATTGCGCAATGGCATCGAGGGTTGCTTGAGCATTCATTATTGATATCTCCTAAATGATGCGGGTTGTAGACTGCCGGATTGCCAAAGAGATGAGTACGGCAATTCCGTTGAAGCTTGATCAGCGATCGGGGATGCAGCGCTGTTCAGACGGAAGCCAGCTGCGAAGCTTGGGCCAGACGCGATCGCACTTCATCGGCAGTCAGCACCTGGTTCCAGATTGGACTGGGGGGATCAAGGGGCCGCGACTCTGCGAGGGTGCCTAAATCCACCGGGTCAAATCCCGCATCTTTGATCAACGACGCCACAGTCGGTTTGTCGTCGATATTGCCAGCCAGCGCGATCGCAACTTGCGGATTGTGGCGATGGGCATGTTGCTGCAAATAGCCTGTCCAAAGCGTTGTAAATGCTTTCACAATGCGAGCATTCGGCAACTTATTTGCCATCACCAGCCCGGCAATTTCGCGATCTCCAATCACCCGCTCTAGGCCGCCCTCATCGGTGTAGCGCAGGGGATTAGTGGCATCAATCACGATTTTGTCCGTGACGTGAGGGGCCATCTGGGCGACAGCTTCATCAACCGTTGAATAGTTAACTGCGAGGAGTAAAATGTCGCCCGCGATCGCCGTTTGAGCAACGGTACCAGCTTGGGCGGCGCTGCCCAACTCCTGAATGATGGGCTTAAGCGCTTCGGGATGGCGGGAGCTCAGAATCACAGAATGTCCTGCCTGTATCCATAGTTTTGCGAGAGTTTGGCCAACCTTGCCAGCGCCAATAATGCCAATTTTCATCACAGACCTCCTAAGTGTTTCTGAATGGGGGTGGATAGGCTGTGCCATCCGTTTGTTTCTAAATCAAGAATAAACAAGAGATAATTTGAGAAAAATAGGGCTAAAGTGAATTTATTGTTTACCAAAAGTTATTAATCAGGGTCAATGAGTGATGAAAAGCTGGACTAACGTCACGACTTTTATCCAAGTGGCGAAATCCCAGAGTTTTGTACAAGCGGCCAATGTCCTCGGGCTGTCACCGCCAGCCGTTAGCAAAGCCATTGCCAAGTTGGAAGCAGAACTCGGCGTCAAGCTGCTGCATCGCACCACTCGCAGTGTGAGCTTGACGCCCGAAGGCGAACGGTTTTATGAAGGTGTCACGCCTTTGATGCAGGAAATGACGGCCCTGACCACTGAGCTCAGCGAAAGCCTACAGCAACCTCAAGGGCGTCTAAAAGTTAGCATGGGCGCTGCGTACGGACGCATCTGGGGTACTCGATTAATGCCTGCATTTTTAAGGCAGTATCCCCAGATCGCAGTTGAGCTTTCCTTAAATGATCAAGATGTGGATCTAGCTGCCGGGGGCGTTGATGTGGCCCTGCGCATTGGCTCATTACCAGACAGCGCTAATCTGATTGCTCGTCCGCTATTCACTGACCCGTTGATTACCTGTGCCACACCGGCTTATCTTGAGCAAGTCGGCTACCCTCATCATCCTAATGATTTAGACCATTGCAACTGCCTCAATTTTCGCAATCGTAAGACGGGGCGACCCATGCCCTGGTTTTTTACAATTGACGAGCAAGTTGTGCGCAAACAGTTCAAGGGAAATTTGACTATCGATGATGGTGAAGCGGTGGGCAGAAGTGCGATCGCAGGCCTTGGCATCAGTCAAATGCCTGGTTACATGGCAGGGGTCGCCTTGGCGCAGGGGTTATTGACAGAAGTGCTCCGAGACTATCGCCCTCCCGAAGTGCCCATCACAGCCCTTTATCTGGAACGCCGCCTGGTTTCTCCACGAATCAAAGCATTTATCGATTTCATGGTGCAGCAGAGGCCTCCAACAAACTCGACCTCACACCCATAACCCTAGTGAATACTTAAATTGGGAATCATCTAACTCAGTGAAAACAGCAGTCAGCAAGGTGTTCACCTCTGAACTCTGTATTCTGATTTCTGAACTGTTCAAAACTTACGAGTGGCCTCTGTCACCAGAGGTTTTCTGCTTTCCTAAGCCGACCTTGTTGAAGGATTTTCTAGAGTAATTGGCAGCGTAATGGTAAATTCAGTGCCCTGATCAACCGATGACGTCACTTGAATCTGACCTTGGTGCTTTTCCACAATTTGATAACAAATGCCTAGACCAAGCCCGGTACCATCTCCGACTGGCTTGGTGGTAAAAAAGGGATCAAAAATCCGGTCACGGATTTCTGGTGGAATGCCGGGACCGTTGTCGCTAATGACTACTTTGACCTGCTGCTGGGAGATCGCTTCGGTGCGAATGGTAATCTGAGGGGTTGCAACTTCATGAGCCTGCAGCGCATCGAGAGCATTCGTCAGAAGATTCATGAAAACCTGATTCAATTGGGCTGGGTGGCAATCTACCAGCGGCAAGTTTCCGTATTCCTTGACGAGCTCAATGTCTGACTTGAGACGATGATTGAGGATGACTAAAGTATTTTCGATGCCTTCATGTAAATCAACTGCTTTGCTGCCCGTTTCGTCTAGGCGAGAGAAGTTACGCAAAGACGAGACGATCTGGTGAATGCGATCGCTGCCGGTCTGCATTGAAGACAAAGTTTTGGGCAAATCTGCTTGAATAAAGTCGAGATCAATATCTTCGATCTCTGCACTGATTTCAGAAACCGGGTTTGGGTAAAACGTTTGATACTTTTGCACCAGCCTCAATAAGTCTTGAGCATAGTGCTGAACATAGTTAAGGTTACCGTGGATGAAATTAACCGGATTGTTAATTTCATGGGCAACACCGGCCACTAGCTGCCCCAGACTTGACATCTTTTCTTGTTGAATTAGCCAGCCTTGAGTTTGTTGCAGCTTTTGTAGTGCGATGGTTAACTCTTGATTAGCTTGAGTGAGTTCACTCGTCCGTGTCTGAACTCTATCTTCTAATGCTTCATTAGTTTGTTTGAGAATCAGTTCCGCCTGTTTGCGCTCTGTAATATTAATAAGCGAACCTGACGGTTTAGCCGTTGGACTAAAGCGTATTGAGAGCTCCAAACAAAGGATTTTACCTTTTTGGTGAGCAAAGTTTAGTTCTAAACAACAATCTTTTTGCTGCTGCAATACGGATTGCCAAACTTTAATATCGTTGCCATGAATAAATTCATCCAACAGCTGATTGATCGAATCCTGAACAGGATATCCGAGAGTCTCAGTCCAAGCTCTGTTGAGAAAGGTCAAATAGCCTTGATGATCGCACTCGAATACAATTTCTCGAAGGCTTTCAACCAGTTCACGATATCGCCGTTCTGATTCAGTGAGCTTTTCTATTAAACGATACTGAATCTGCGTATGTAGTTCATTTTTTGTATCAAGCTCGTGCATCTAGCCATCCTTTTGAGTGGATTCAATCAATATGAGTTTCTGAATGGTATTAGTCAGAAAACCCATAAAACCGAAATCACACAGGATCACGATACAGTTGCCGGTGCCAAGATTTTCAACAACTCAGCAGAAGTCATCGTGTTGGCATAGAGGGGAAATACATTTTCAAAGTAGAAGTCCTGCTCAAAGCAAGTACGGGCAGATGTGCAGTCACTCAACACCGATACCTGATAGCCCTGTTCATAAGCTGAGCGCCCAGTAGAGTCAATACAAACAGAGGTGACGGCACCGGCCAACACTAAGTTTTTAATCTTCCTTTGCTGTAAAACATCACTCAGATTAGTGTTTACAAAGGCATTTAAACCTCTTTTTCCAGGAATCTCTAAGATGTCATCTTGAAAGGGCGATAGCTCCTCGATCGCCTGAGATCCCTTCGTGCCTTCTTGAAAAGCCCCAACCTCTTTGATGGTGTTCAAGATGCCGACGGGTTCAACTAACTCTTCATAGTTTTGTGTGAAGAAGATCGGTGTCGAGATAATTGAAACAGGCGTCTGGGCTAAGGCCTTTAGCAAATTGATCGTGTTTTCTACCGTGTGTGTGGCGTTGGCAGATTCTTCGATAACGCCTTTCAAAATGCCATCTTGAGCAAAATAATCATTTTGAAAACCGATTAATACTAAGGCTGTGTTATGGGGATTCATTATTTTAGAACTACCTGACACGTATCATGACGACTTAAAGAAGATGGGTGTATGGTTCCCAAAGCGATAGAGCATCTAACCCCTACACTCAGCTGATGCGAGTCAATCCAATCGCCCAGTGAAATACCCATCAGTGATTTTCAAACTGAGATCGTTTGCCCAGTTCTTGACCAACTTTCCACAAATGCATGCCTAATCTCAGTTGGTCAGTTTCCCAACTATGTAAGGCTTTTGCCACATCATGGTCTTTGGCTACTAAGGCATCTGCCAGCGCGATCGCATTGGTCGCTCCTTTTGATACCCCAGCAGCCGTATGCGGTCGCGGAATGAACGCTGCATCCCCCACTAACGCCACTCGATCAAATGCCATCTGCGGCACCCCCAAATCTAAAATCGCCTGGACAAATGGCGCTTCCGTCGCTGCGACCAACTTTTGAAAGGGCGGCGCGAGCACTTCTTTGGCATAGTCTTGCATCGCCCGTTCTACCGCTGGGGCCATCAGGCCAGGCGGCACCGAGTAATCACGGCGTTGGCCAGTTCGATCAGTCAGAATGTGGGGCAATTCTGTTCGCTCGTCGTAGTTGACGTACCACACCCAGTTAAAGCGACGCTGCCCTGGCACCAGTGATTCATCCGCTCCAGGAATGACGTATTGGAGCATATGCGAGTGCGGAAATTGATAGAAGACAAATCGTTCGGTCAGCAACGCTGCGGTAACTGGCTCAAGCTGGGCTTCGTCCACTAAGCCGCGATAGGCCACGTACCCGGCGTAAAACGGCTGATAACTGGGCAGCAGCTGTTGGCGCACTGTGGAGTTGGGGCCATCGGCACCGATCAACAAATCAGCGGTGTCAGACGTGCCATCAGTGAATAGAGCTGTCACCCGTTCCGGCTGCTGTTGAATTGCTTTCAGGGTTTTGCCGGGATGGTAATGTTCTGCCGGAAGGTGTCGCCGCATATGGCCATAGAGTAAATTCCAGGAGGTTAGGGTCTGACGCATCGGCAGTCGCTGGGCAATGCGGCCATTGCGTTGCAAATAGTAGCGCTCATTCGCTACGACTCCTAACGGGGGCTCAGACACCACCCCTGCTCGCTGAAATGCTTCGACAATCTCAGGTTGCAGCACGATGCCGCCACCGCGACTATCGAGGGTATGGGGCGATCGCTCGTAAATATCGACCTGCCAACCGATTGAGCGTAGCAAAATGCCCGTAAACAACCCACCTAAGGAACCGCCAATGATAATGGCCCGATTTTCTACTGCGTTCATTTGACTACCTCCTAATGCGTGTGGATATAGAGCCACATTCAATGTGGCCGCTATAGTGCGTGCCTCCCCTTACTGAGGTCGCTTCCGTTTTCTAGCGCCTCACGGCTTAACTCAGGCCGTGGTCAATGCTTGAGCCGCACTTTGTAAGGCTTTGAGTAAGACATCTATAGATGCTGCACCGGATATGACTTGTTGACCAATGCGGATATAAGGCACACCATGAATGCCCTGAGCGATCGCCTGACGTTCTAACTCCCGGACCTCTGGTAGACCGGCCTCCGAGTGCAGAAAGCCTTCAACTTCGGCTGCTTTGAGGCCAATCTCCGTCGCTAAATCAGTGAGGACTGTCGCATCAGCAATGTCCTTACCTTCTGTGAAATAGGCTCGCAAAATACGCTCTGCCATGGCAGAGGCTCGTTGATGCTGTCCGGCCAGCCAGGTCAAACGATGAGCCTTTAGGGTGTTGGGCGTCCTAGTCATCAGGTCATAGCGAAAAGCGATATTGTCAGCCGCCGTAGCGGCGACGGTCTTAGCATCCAGCTGCTGTGAATACTCCCAACTGCCGAACTTACGGGAACGGTAGGCTTGGCGATCCATGCCCGCTTCAGGCATCTCTGGATTGAGCTCGAAGGGATACCAAATCTGCTCAATGTCTACTGCTGGCTTGAGTTGGGTAATAGCCTGCTGCAAGCGGGTTTCGGCCACTAAACACCAGGGGCAAATGAAATCTGAGGTAATGGCAATAGTTAACGCCATGATGGCCTCCTTGCGGTGGCTAAATCGTTTACAGTTCTCACTCTAATTGCCTTCAATAAGAACGTTAATATGGCAATCAGGCTAAAGTCCTTTGCATTTTTTGCAAAGATCAGGGAAGGGAATGTATGGATCAATTGGCAGCCATGCGATCGTTCGTCAAAGTGGTGGAAGTGGAAGGCTTCTCGGAAGCGGCTCGCCAATTGGGCTTGGCGGTTTCTTCTGTCACGCGTCAAGTCAATGCCTTGGAGGCGATGCTCAACACACAGTTACTCAATCGCTCGACCCGCAGCATTACGCTGACCCCCCAAGGGCACAAATACTACGACAAAGCGGCGCGAATTCTCCAGGATGTGGAGGACGCGACCCTGGCCGTCGCTGAGCAGGGTAAGGTGCTACGCGGCATTTTGCGAGTCAGCTTACCCATGGCGTTTGGGCGGCTGCATATTGCTCCTCTGCTGGCTGAGTTTTTAGCGCAGTATCCTCAGATCAAGCTTGATTTGCGTTTGAGCGACGGGTTAGCCAACCTGGTGGAAGAAGATCTCGATCTGGTGATTCGCATTGGCAATCTGGATCAGTCTAGCGATCGCCTCATCCTCCGCAAACTTACCTCTCATCAGCGTCTACTTTGTGGCAGTCCCACATATTTCGAACAGCATGGTATCCCCACCCATCCCGATGATTTAGTGCACCACAATTGTTTGTGCTTTACCTATGCCACCCGCGATGAGGTTTGGCGGTTTAGACGTCATAAGGAAGTCTGTGACGTCAAAGTCACCGGTTCTTTAATCGTCAATAGTTCTGAAGTGCTGCGCCAAGCCTGCCTAGATGGGGTTGGTTTGATTTTGATGCCAACTTGGTTAATTGGCCAAGACATCCAGAGGGGGGAGTTGCAAGCCGTACTCACCGATTTTCAGTTGCATCCTCAAGCGAATTTAGATACCGGCATCTACGCCCTTTATCTGCCGAACCGGCGGCATTCACTGCGAGTGCAAACCTTTATCGACTTTTTAAGTCATCACTTGAAAGATTTACACTAGCAAGAAGCATTTGAAAAAACTTGAATCTCAGCAGTCGAAAAAGTCATTAAATTATCATCTATCCGCTACAAGAGGATTTTAGACACTGAGTTATTCTTCAAAGTCCTGGCCGACCATAATTCGATGACCATCGATAGTTCTAATCCCAAACTCTCGCATCCCCCATGGTTCGCTCCTGAGAGGTTTGATCACTTCAACACCCTTTGATGTGACAGTGTCATAGTAATCATCAACATCATCGACAACAAAATATCCAAAATAGGAATGATCACCCAACTCGTTGGGTTGAATGGCATCAGGACAGTGTCCAGCCATAATCCGACAATTGTCTTTTGCAAATATTCGCCATCCTGGATCACCAATCTCATGAATGGTGAAACCTAATACATCACGATAAAAGCCGATAGATTTTTCAAGATCAGGCACTGCCAATACATACAGAGTTCGTTGAATTGTCATGTTTTATTTATTGAGTGAGGAATTTATTAGAAACATCTTTACTAATCACCAAACTCTCTTATTGATTCATCAGACTTGTATCTCATATGAACCAATAGTCATCGGAACTTGGAATGCTGTGCGCTTTCATGACCTAAAATGCTGTCTCTAGAGATAACACGCTACAGTTATGCCTTATATCGCTTCAGCACTTTCGAAACAGGAGCAATTACGAGGGTAAAGTTCCACCATCCCATTGATGATAAGGATCTGGATAAAATGCCACTCCTCCCCCTTCGCCACCACCACAACGAATGGCGATGATCCATCCACCGGGCACTTTTGCACGCCATGCGCCTAGCCCTCCAGTTGGTTGGTTTTTACAGTTCAACTTTTCCCAATGAAATTCTGTCATGTGATTTCTGAGATAAGAGAAAACAACCAATCGACTTTGAAAGCTGCAAACATTCCTGATCACCTGCCCTAAATAACCTCGAGCACCTAGCCAAAACCTCCCGAAGGTTTAGCATTTAGGGTATTGAGTATTATGCAGTATTTGCATCTCAATCTAAAATAGTAATCAGAGTCTATACCAACCTACTAACTATCTCATTGATTCCGTGTAATCAAGACAGATGTAAAGTAATCTATCTTGTGCAGATGTCCGTAGTTGAGTACTTAGAACTTGCTTGCAACCTATATTTGTCGTGGTTGTTAATTAGGTAATTTCAGCTTTTCAAGAAATCTAAAAGCTGCTTCAAAACAAGATCAGGTCTCTCTAACTGTGGCAAGTGACCCACATTTTCCAGCGTCTTAAAAGCTGCTTGGGGAATGAGTTTGTAAAGTGCCTTCCCGCGCTCAAGCGGAATCCAAGGATCGTCCTGGCCCCAAATGATTTTTACAGGACACCGGATCTCGGCAAATAACGGCTCAACCTCGGCCGTGTATTTCTCATCCGCTTGTGCAAATTGTCGATAAAAGCTGATGCGGCCATCCTCTGAAAGCCACGGTTCAACAAGCTTCTCAAAATCTCCCGGGGCGATATCGTTGACCAGCGCACCGCTAATGTAGGCCTCAACGACGGCTTTATGGATATGTAGAGGCAGTCCCAGAAACGCCTCCACATGGCGGCCAACATGGTCAAAAAACGCTGACCCCCACGGTCGCATGGCAACAACATTCATCAGAACATAACGTTCAAAATTGCAGTGGTGCAGCAGGTGGGCGCGAAGGGTTGTCGCACCACCAAAGTCATGCGCAACGACCAAAGGGTGCTGAAGTTGCCAATGAGTGATCATTTCGGCAAACACCTGTCCCTGTACATCCAGAGCGGTGCGTTGCTGCGCGCTTTTTTCGGATTGCCCATAACCGGGCATGTCATACCAGTGAACTCGGAAATGCTTTGAAAGTTCTGGTATGACGCGATGCCACGAAAACGAAGACCAGGGCCAACCGTGTGCCAACATTAAGTCAGGTCCTGCGCCCGCGATACCTGCGGCAACGATTCCTGCACTCGTGTTGACGGTTTGGTCAAGTTGCCAAGGCATGTTGCCCTCTTGCTTATGAAAGCCCTTCTAGAGATGAGAAATGTAGGCTTTGCAGCTAACAACGGGAGTATCTTGCCGATCGCTCATCGGACATTGAACACGATCGCACCGCTGGCATAAAGACGACTCCAACAGTGGCGACTGCTGCAAAGAATAGAGGCTCACCCCCTGACGAATGTAGCCCTCGGCTTCTAAATCACTCAAGGCATCGGCGAGCAACAGACAGCGATCGGTTTTGAGCACATGGCGAGCCTTCCGAAGGCCGGTCAAGATTTCGCCAAACTGGCCGCTGCTGTGGCTAATCATCAGAGGAACTTGCTGCCAAACGCCTCGGAAGCAACGAGGCGCATCTTGGGCATAGTGGTCGGTATATTGCAGGGTATAGGTGCCATCGCTGTAGCAGCGCGTGCGGAACCAGCGTTGAAAGGGTAAGCCCAGATGGCCTTGGGGTTCTAGCGTGTCCCACCAGGAGCGATACCACGCCTCATAGGGCAACTGTAAAATCCGCTGAATTTGGTCTTCGTCGAAGCCGCCGTGTTGCAGTAGGGCGATCGCTTCTGAAAGATTCACTCGCCAGGCCAGCGTCTTGAGATCGGACTGGCAGCGGGTTAGTGATTGCAAATCCCGTACCGAAAAGTCTTCTCCAGAGGGCGACCCCTCTGCAGGTAGGCACCAAACATGCTCATACTCAATCACCGCATCAATGTGCTCTAACCCATCCGAGTTAGGTGGTGGCCCCACCGCGACGCGAATTTGCCCAATTTGATGGGGTCGGGCGATCGCGGGCGAACAGTCTACCAGTAAAGACTTGAGCCGGTGTTCATCGGCGAGGGCGAGGTCTAGTTGCACCTGATTGCGATCGATCCGCGAAATGCTTGCGTCGAGATGCATGAGGTCAGAAGAAATCATCTCGCTACCTTTGGTGACTACTAAAAAACCGCCGAGCTAGCTAATTTCTGATACCTCGGCGGTTATGGAGCTAATGTGACGGTGCGATGACTCAAGAAGAGCGTCATTACATGTCTCCATGTATTAGTAAACGTCAGGTTCTTAGTGATGGGCTAGCGACCTCAACAAACTTTGAGCTTGTTTTAGAAACGCAACAACTTCTATGGCAGAAATTGAGGAAGTCTACGGGTCGCAGGAGAGTGAAGCAATTAAGAAGTGCAAAGAATGATTGTGATGAGATACTCAGACTTCTGCACCTTGAGCTCCTATTAACTGACATCTTGCAGTATCTCAAGACAGTCTCATACTGCGACAGGAACCCGAG
>CAZLYS010000021.1:11884-13802 GCA_964563415.1 uncultured Halomicronema sp. | reverse complement strand
CCAATAAAACCTGAACTTTCTCGATGCCATCTTCATCGACAAAGAAGCCCAGCTTTTGATAGTCAACGTCTGCTTCTTCGCGCGGGAACGGCAAATAAAGGCTCGCTTCCTGGTTCAGCACCATCTCGCGTAATTCATCTTCATCCAATTCGGAGGGCACCGGAATTACTCGGGTAATTGCTCGACCAGGAATCGCGGTAGTGGCATACTTCACTTTCATGCGACTGTCGGTCAGCCCCTCTTGAATCGCCTCTGCTACCGCTGGAGAGTCAATAATTTGACCTTCTTGAAAGGCTCCTTCCGGCAATTCTACAGACGTTCTCGTCTCAAGCTTGAGCTTTTGCCCCTGTTTTCGCACCTGGGCAAGATTGACTCGCTCAGGTGTAAGCTCAATGCCTACACTCTGGCGCTTAGATGAAAATAGGGACTGAATGATGTTCACCGCCGTCTCCGTTTATGCCTTCGTTATCAAAACGAATACCCAGCAAGCCTCCATAGCAGTCTGTGCAAAATGAGGAGGATTACTAAAATTGTGCTGACGTATGGTACACAATTTAAGTCAGAATTGCCACAGCGATAAACAAGATACAAACCGTAAAAAACGAGTGATAAATCAGAGCCTGAGATTTATTTCTAACGATCGCACTAGCCTATCTCTCGTATGGGCTGCCTCTTTGATCAATAAACTGAACAAGACCAACGAAACTGGGCATCGCTTTAAAAGACAGAGAGTCTTTTTTCTGTAGACCATCGCATTGAATTAACTTGATCAGTCTGCGCTAAATCAAGTGACCTAACTGCACCCTCGCTTTCTAGAATCGCTACTCAAACAGTCGACCTCGAAGAACATTCTTGGCCCGTTCAGAAACGACTCATTTTTGACCTGCTAATCGCTCCACAAATGCACAGAGATTAGTCGATTCACCTGAGATGTTACACACAATTTTCAAAAGTGAACCATCTAATATAGAAAAAATCTGCAAAAATCTGAGATTTGATCATCTATTGGGTGTGAGGCCATGAGCGAAGTCGCCACAAATCGAACTGTAATCCCTTGGGGAACCCCTGGCCTGGCCGAGGCTAAACGCCTGTTATTGCTAGGATCTGGCGAATTAGGGCGAGAAGTCGTTATTGAGGCCATGCGAGTAGGCTGGGAAGTGGTGGCTGTGGATGCCTATGCTCAAGCCCCAGCGATGCAAGTGGCTCATCGGGCTCATGTGATTGATATGTTGGCTGGCGATCGCATCCGCCAATTAGTTGAGGACGAAAAACCTGACCTTATCGTGCCTGAGGTTGAGGCGATCGCCACCGACACTCTTGTGGCTCTAGAGACGGAAGGATGGACCGTTATTCCCACGGCCAAAGCCACTCGCCTCACGATGAATCGTGAGGGCATCCGCCGCCTGGCTGCTGAGGAACTGCAACTGCGCACGTCGCCCTACCAATTTGCGGGCACGCTGGAGGAATATCGGGCTGCTGTCGAGGCGATTGGTCTGCCCTGTGTGGTGAAACCGATTATGAGCTCCTCGGGTAAAGGGCAAAGCCTGGTGCGATTGCCAGAAGAGGTTGATGCTGCTTGGGACTATGCTTACAGTGCTGGACGCGGTAAAGCTGAGCGGGTGATTGTTGAAGGTTTCATTGCCTTTGATACCGAAATTACGTTGCTGACCGTGCGTGCGCAAGATGGCACCTTCTTTTGTCCGCCCATTGGTCACCGCCAAGAAGACGGCGACTATCGCGAATCTTGGCAGCCCTGCGCTCTGCATCCCGATACGATTGCGGAATGTCAGCGAGTGGCTAAGGAAATCACCGATGTCCTCGGCGGCTGGGGCCTTTTTGGGGTCGAATTATTTATTGCCGGTGCCCCTGAGCAGGCCCAGACTGTCTACTTTAGTGAAGTGAGTCCGCGTCCCCACGA
>CAZLYS010000021.1:0-11874 GCA_964563415.1 uncultured Halomicronema sp. | reverse complement strand
GTGACGATGGTGAGCCAAAACATGTCAGAGTTTGAGCTACATGTTCGCGCCATTACGGGTCTGCCGATCGGTAGCATCGAACTGCTGCAGTCAGGGGCCTCTGCCGTGATTCTCGCGCCGGGTACTAGCGATCAGCCACGCTATGTCGGTATGGCTGATGCTTTGAGCATTCCCACCAGTAAACTGCGCCTGTTTAGCAAGCCTCGCTGTCATAAAAATCGGCGCATGGGCGTTGCCTTGGCCCTGGGCGATTCTGTCGAGGAAGCTAAAGCAAGAGCGATCGCCTGTGCCAGTAAAGTGCAAGTTTTGCTTTAGGATTTTTATTTGAGTTCAGAGTTTGGACTGCGGAGTGTAGAGCTTAGAACCCTCAAGATTTCATCACTCCGGTCTCAGCCCCTCCATCACCCCGTTCCCCCTATCACCCAAACACAATGCCCACCTTCCCCCGTCTCTGGAAACGCTTCAGTCTACTCATGTTGCTGGGCCTGCTCATGAGTTGGCTGATCAGTTGTGGGAGTCCCTCTGGTACCTCAGAGACGAGTGCCGATGGTTCGCAAGAAGTGGAATTTTGGACGATGCAGTTGCAGCCAGATTTCACGGATTACTTCAATGAGTTGATTGCCAACTTTGAAGCCGAAAATCCCGACATCACGGTGCGCTGGGTCGACGTGCCCTGGGGGGATATGCAAAGCAAGATTTTGACAGCGGTGTCAGCAGGGACGGCTCCTGACGTGGTGAACCTGAATCCTGACTTTGCGTCGCAACTGGCGAGCAAACAAGCCTGGTTGCCGTTGGACGATCGCATCCCCGCTGCGGATAAGGCACTCTATTTAGACAAGATTTGGCAAGCTAACACTCTGAACGACGAAAGCTTTGGCCTGCCGTGGTATCTCACCACGCGAGTGACCCTGTACAACACCGAGATCTTTGAGGCTGCTGGTCTGACTGAGCCACCCACGACCTATGCAGAACTGGCCACGGCTGCTCAGCAAATCAGAGACGCGACGGGCAAATACGCCTTTTTTATCTCGTTTGTGCCAGAAGACGCGGCAGACGTTCTGCAATCCTTTGTGCAGATGGGTGTCCCCTTGGTGGATGAAAATGGTAATGCCGCCTTCAATACCCCAGAAGGCAAAGCTGTTTTCCAATACTGGACAGATCTCTATCAGCAGGAGTTGTTGCCCCGAGAAGTATTGACCCAAGGCCATCGCCGCGCGGTCGAACTCTATCAAGCTGGAGAAACTGCGATTCTCGCATCAGGAGCGGAATTTCTCAGCACGATCGCCACGAATGCTCCGGACATTGCCGCCGCGACGGCCAGCGCTCCCCAGATTTCCGGCGAGACGGCAAAGAAAAACGTCGCTGTGATGAATTTGGTCATTCCCCGTTCAACTGATACGCCAGACGCCGCCCTGAAGTTTGCCCTCTACGTGACCAACGACGACAACCAGCTCTCGTTTGCGAAAGCCGCTAATGTGTTGCCTTCGACTACTCAAGCGCTGGCAGACAGCTACTTTACTGAACCGCCGACGGATGCCGAACCGGTCACCCTAGCCCGTTCTGTGAGTGCGGGTCAGATGGCCGATGCCGAGGTGTTGATTCCAGCGATGGAAGATGTGAAAACCTTGCAAAAAGCGATCTACACCAACTTGCAAGCCGCTATGTTGGGTCAAAAGACTGTAGACGAAGCCGTTGCCGATGCCGCCGCCGAATGGGAGGCGCGATAGTTGCGCACGGGGGCGACTCCCCCATTGTTTCCTGTGATATAGCCCGCTTCCTTAACCAGCAGAAACCAGATGACTGAGCAATGTTCTTCAGGGCAGCGGCCTGGGACGCGATCGCATGCCTCCCAGCCAGAAACACTAGACCTCTTGCACGAATAAAATAAGGCCCCCTTCCGTCCCCCAAATTTGGGGGAAACTGCTCTTGAAGGTTCTGTATGTCCCTACCATGGGCTCGAAAGTCCCCCAGTATTGGGGGCTTAAAGCCCTCCGGGCATACAAGAAAAGGGGGCGCTCAGCATTGATGCAAGAGGTCTACTGTAGGGGGGCATCCACGTAAAGATGCCCCTAAAAGCAGGCGAATTGAGTCAATAGCGTCGCTAAGGTGGGATTGTAGGGCGATCGCTGTTCCCTAATATTTTGGGGGTGTTGCCATCCGAGGCCCGTTTGCCTGATGCTTAACAGACAGATTTATGACAAGTTGTTAGCGTTTGTTACACAATGAACGTTATATCTGTCAGCGCAACCTTTGAGGAAGGTGTGCTGGCAGCATCGATACTAGTGATGTGAAGTGTTGAGGAGATTGTCCGAGTTGTTGCCTAGCCAAACCCCGAGCACCCTTTCCCCTGATAGCCAAGCCGCTACAATCACTTCCCCGATGCCTTCTAAAGGCTCTCAGGCGGCATCATCGACGGTGGCGATGAGCGAGTTTGTTGCTCGTCATATTGGGCCGCGGCCAGCGGACATGCAAGCCATGTTGACGGCTTTGGGATACAACTCTCTAGATGACCTCATGTCAGCCACTGTTCCAGCGGGCATTCGGTTGGCTCAAGGGTTGAATTTAGAAGCTGGCCTTTCGGAATCAGCGGCGTTGACCAAGCTGCAGGCGATCGCTCACAAGAATCAAGTGTGGCGCTCTTACTTGGGGTTGGGATACGCCAACACCATCACGCCCCCGGTGATTCAGCGCAACATTCTTGAAAATCCTGGTTGGTATACCCAGTACACTCCCTATCAGCCCGAAATCTCTCAGGGGCGCTTAGAGGCCCTGCTGAACTACCAGACCATGGTGACGGATTTGACGGGGTTGGAAATTGCCAATGCGTCCCTGCTGGATGAAGGGACTGCGGCAGCTGAAGCCATGACCCTCAGCTTCAATGTCCGCAAGAAAAAAGATGTGAAAACTTTTTGGGTGTCGGCAGACTGCCACCCTCAAACCATTGCCGTGGTGCAAACGCGAGCCTTGCCCTTAGGCATTGAGGTGCAGGTTGGTGACCATCGCGATTTTGATGGGTCAACCCCAATTTTTGGCGCTTTAGTGTCATACCCCGCGACGGATGGTGCGGTCTATGATTACAGCGACTTTATTCAGCGAGTTCACGAACAACGGGCACTGGTTACCGTCGTGGCCGATTTGTTGAGTCTGACGCTGCTCAAGTCACCTGGGGAAATGGGCGCTGATATCGCCATTGGCAATACCCAGCGCTTGGGCGTGCCCTTGGGCTTTGGTGGTCCCCATGCGGCGTACTTTGCCACGTTAAATCAGTACGCCCGCAAACTACCTGGTCGTTTAGTGGGCGTTTCTAAAGACCAGTACGACAGACCGGCATTGCGTCTGGCTTTGCAAACGCGTGAGCAGCATATCCGTCGAGATGCTGCCACCAGCAACATCTGTACAGCGCAGGTGCTACTTGCTGTGATTGCGGGGATGTATGCGGTCTATCACGGGCCAAGTGGGTTAAAAGCGATCGCTACCCGCATTCATCAGCACACAGTCACGCTCGCGACTGCCCTGCAGCAGGCAGGCTTTGAGTTAGGTACCGCCCCCTATTTCGACACGCTGCGAGTGACGGTGGGCGATCGCCAAGCCGATATTTTGGCGCAGGCTGCAGCCAAACACATCAATTTACGACGGCTGGATGCTGAAAAACTGGTAGTTGCCTTGGACGAAACAACCACTGCAGAGGATGTCCGCGATCTAGTCGAAATTTTTACCGATCAGACGATGCTGCTCCCTGCGTCAGCTTCCCCTCTCCACCATCATCCGCTACAGCGCACTAGCGAGTTTCTGACCCATCCCGTCTTCAATACGTATCACTCTGAGACGGAGATGTTGCGGTATATGCATCGGCTTCAATCCCGTGATTTGTCGCTCACTACGGCCATGATCCCCCTCGGCTCATGCACCATGAAGCTCAATGCCACGGCAGAAATGTTGCCGGTTACCTGGCCAGAATTTGGTCAAATTCATCCCTTTGCCCCCTCAGAGCAGACTCAGGGGTACCAACAGCTCTTTCAAGAGTTAGCAGCCTGGTTGTGCGAGATCACCGGATTTTCTGGGGTTTCGCTGCAGCCAAATGCTGGCGCTCAAGGGGAGTACACTGGTCTGCTAGTCATCCGTGAATATCATCAGCAACGGGGTGAGGGCGATCGCACCGTTTGCCTCATTCCAGAGTCTGCTCATGGGACAAATCCTGCTAGCGCCGTCATGGCTGGCATGAAGGTGGTCGGCGTGAAATGTGATGACCAAGGCAATGTGGACATTGCCGATCTGCGCGCCAAGGCTGAGAAGCACAGTGCCAATTTGTCGGCCCTGATGGTGACCTATCCATCGACTCATGGGGTGTTTGAAGAGGGCATTCGCCAGATTTGCGACATCGTGCATGCTCACGGCGGTCAAGTCTATATGGATGGAGCAAACATGAATGCCCAGGTGGGGCTCTGTCGCCCCGCCGACTTTGGGGCCGATGTCTGCCACCTGAATTTGCACAAAACGTTCTGTATTCCCCATGGCGGCGGCGGCCCAGGCGTCGGTCCCATCGGTGTACAGGCACATTTAGTGCCCTATTTGCCAGGTCATAGCTTAGTGGCAAATGTGGGCGGCAGCGAGGCGATCGGGGCGGTCACTTCTGCCCCTTGGGGAAGCGCCAGCATTTTGCCGATTTCTTGGATGTACATTGTGATGATGGGGGCGGTTGGGCTGCAGCGGGCTACCGAGGTTGCCATCCTCAATGCCAATTACATCGCGAAGCGGCTAGATGGTCATTACGACATTCTCTATACGGGTAAACATGGGCTGATCGCTCATGAGTGCATTATTGATTTGCGTCCTTTCCGTAAGTCAGCAGGGGTCACGGTAGAAGATGTCGCCAAGCGCATGATTGACTATGGTTTCCATCCCCCAACCATGTCTTGGCCGGTGGCCGGTACGCTAATGATTGAGCCGACCGAAAGTGAGTCCAAAGCAGAGCTCGATCGCTTTTGTGACGCGATGATTGCTATCCGGGAGGAAATTGAGGCGATCGCGACCGGACAAATCGACGCCGAAAATAACCCTCTGAAACTTGCTCCCCATACTGCCGAAGACCTCGTGTCTGACTGGCAGCGTCCCTATGATCGCCGTCAAGCAATTTTTCCGACCCGGTGGACTCAAGACAACAAATTTTGGCCAGTGGTGAATCGGATTGATCAGGCATATGGCGATCGCAACCTGATGTGTGCCTGTTTGCCCATGGATGCCTATCGCGACTAATTCCGTGGCCTGCACCGCCATTGAAGTTCGCTAGATCGGGTGATTTCTGGATGAAGCTATGTTCCACCTAGGGTCGCCGCTTCCTTGATCGTTCAGAGATGCTTTGCTCAAGTCAAAAGGGATGAGGTATTGCGCTGCCTGACAGTGCGTTCTGAGAGTTGAGAAATCAGTGATTTTATGGATGATAGCTGAGCTTCACATCAACAACATCAGCGTTTCTTAGAAACTACTGATGAATACCAAAAAGCAATTATTAGTGGTGTGAGTAAATCACTCACACCACTAATAATTGTCGTTCTATTGTTAGGGAAGATTGTCTGAAAACTTAAGATCAGCAATGACCATTATCTATGAGTTTGTCTGTTCTTTTTGTTCTCAGCGGTGAATTCGGTTACTTCTCGACACTGAGTCTCCTAAATTAATAGTGAGTGGTGGTTGAGGAAAATCTTCTTTTACGGGCTCTTTAAATCAATCAAGTAGAAGTACTCAACTGACTCTTGGTAAATCGTTCTACAGTGAAGAGAGCTCGGGAAATGAGGCCATGCTGCTTGGATTGTAGGTCCGAAAACTCCTTCCTGATGCTGTGACAGTTCGCGGAAGCAGAACGGAGACCATGGTGAAATTGAACTCATCTCATGCACCCCAGCGGCATGTAGCTCATACCAATTTATTGGATAAAACCAGACAACCTGGAGTTGATTTGCTACCGAATAGTCAAGGATGTATCGGACAAGCAACGCATCATATGGATGGTTCTAGAACGACATTTCAGTGTGCTTTAAGTGCTGAAATACAGTTACTACAAGAATTGATTGAGTCTGGTCAAATGACAGCTAACCAACAAGCTGTGATTATGCATGACCAAGCCACCACAGGAATGACAATTGCGGAAATTTTGATTGCCCGCGGTTGGCTGTAGCAGTGTCCTGGGCAAGATATAGAGCGTTTGAGTGAAGATATCCTCTATTTGTTTTGCAAATAGAGGACTTTTTTACCAAGGCCGAGGGTAATCATATTGCGACTGATAGGGGTATAGTTCGTGGTCTCGACTACTCAACACATAGCTTTCGCCTAACCATGTTCGCAAATGAATCACGACGTCGGGTTGTCCGTCCCCATCGATCTCCATCACCTCATAAGACCCTGGATGATCGTTCATGTATAAGTCATAGTTAAAGCCCGACCTCAGCTTGCCTTTGATTTGGCCATCGACGAGCACTGCAATCGCTGCAGCCCCATCATCACCGCTCGCGGTGGAATACACGCGCAAATCGATGACGTTTTCCCCAAGCGCCAGTGAGTGCGTGGTGACCTCTCCCAACTTAAAGAATAGTGGTTTGCCCTGATAGTTCGCCTCTGAACCCCATCCAGAAAAGAGCCATAGTGCCAAGCCAATATAGCCTGCAAACAGTAGGACGCCCGTGAGTATAGTCCCAGCGATCGCACTCAACAGCACCAACTGCCACCGAGGCATGGATATTTTTGGAGGGACAGAGGCACTACGGTTAGGCATGTTTAAGACTTTGGTAACTCGTTATTGAGGCGCAGTGTTAGCAGTATGCCCGGCGTATAGGGAGTAATTTTGCGCAGAGTATGGAGAGATTTGTGGTCTCTTAATGTGTCTGCGGTTTAATAGAACGGCAGACATGAGGATTGGCAAGATGGATCTGGCGCAACTCAATCAGGACTATGGCCTTGCAGAGCAAGTCAAGTTTCTTGAGGGGAAAGGAGGCTTTCCTTATATTGAGGTGGTTAATGACCAGGCAACAGCATTGATCTCGATATATGGCGGGCAGGTGCTGGCATTTAAGCCTCAGAGCGCGACCCACGACCTGATGTTTGTGAGCGAGGCTGCCTATCATCAGTCTGGCAAAGCGATTAAAGGGGGAGCACCGATTTGCTGGCCCTGGTTTGGCCCCGACCCCGAAGGCAAAGGCCGTCCCAGCCATGGCTTTGCCCGCAATCGGCTTTGGGAAGTCAAGAGCACCGAGGCCTTGCCTAACGGTGCGACGCAAGTCACATTAGGGTTTAGCGACACTGATGACACTCGCGCTTTGTGGCCCTACAGCTTTGCTTTAACGATTGAGATTACGGTCGGTCAAGCGTTGGATGTGGCGCTCGTGACCCACAACTTGAGCGATCGCCCCTTTGACATTACCCAAGCACTCCACACCTATTTCACCGTTGGCGACATCGCACAAACGACAGTCCTTGGTCTGGATGGCACGACTTACATTGATAAAGTAGATGGCCAAAAGGTGAAGTCGCAATCTGGACCAATCGCGATCGCGGGGGAAGTCGATCGCATCTACCAGGGGGTCCCAAGCGAGTTGGTGATTGACGATAAGGCCTTGAGCCGCCGCATTTGCATTACCTCAGCAGGTAATCAGACCGCCGTGGTGTGGAATCCCTGGGTAGAGATTTCCGCCAAATCGGGAGATTTAACAGACGATGCTTACAGGCATTTTGTTTGTGTGGAAACGACCAACGCCGCAGATGATGTGATCACCGTGCCGGCTCAAGGCGAATATCGCCTGACAGCCACCTATGAAATTGCAGCATAGTGGAGGCGCTGGTGTCGCAAGCCGTCACATTGTTTCGTAGGTGCGGCGATCGCCCAGGCGATACATGCGAGTGCCTTGATGAGGATATTCCACCACGTCGTAGTCCAGATCGTAGCCGCCCATGAGATAGACCAAATCTTCGTCAAAGGGATTATGCATATCGTGGGCGGGGCTGTCGGCTCGAAACCCCATGAAATCTCCTGTCTGTACCTCAAACGGTTCGTCGTCAATGGTGGCGATGCCGCGCCCCGAGAGAATATACAAAAACTCTTCTTCACCCCGGTGTCGGTGGTATTCCGTGGAATGATGTCCGGGCTGCACTCTGACGACATAAACCCCTAAATGTAAGCATCCTGTCGAGCCTGCGAGCGATCGCGTATGGCGCACCGCATTGTCATTCAGCGGGTGGACAAAAACTTGTTCGGGTAGGGCCGCGATCGCAGCGGCCTTAATCAGAGGATGGGGGCGATTCTGGTTAGGGGCATTAGTCATGACGCAAATCGGTTAGTAACATTACCCGCGCAAGGTGTGCTCACATTAGCCATCAGTTTTGGCGTTAGTCATTGGAGTTAAGCCGGGGGACCTGAGTGAGCGATCGCCGAGATGAAAACAATAGGTAATGTTGCCCTGTTCATCGACATTAAAGGTGGCGTCAAACTCAAGACTGCGATCGTCCAGATACGCCTTGGCAATATCACCGTCGATTTGTGCGGCCATCGCTAACTGCAGTGGTGTAACCTGGCCCTGCCTAGTCTGTACCAGATGAAAGAAAATATTCCGCAAGCGTTGAGCGGCTTGCTGACGCCGCTGGCGCTGTTGAGCCCACAATAACCAACTGCCGCTAGCAGTGGCGGGTAAACCCAAAAGAATGCCAGCCGTCACGGTTTCTCGCTTTTCGAGAACCCGAGGATCCTGATTGAGCCCCATTTCTACGGCTCTGCCCAGACACCAAAATCCCAGCAAGAGCAGCACCCCCGCGCTGATTGATTTCACCTTATTCATAGGACGATTAGCCATGAGCTATCAAAAATTAGCCTGTTGCGCCAACGGTAGATCAAGTTCTCAACGATGGCACACCTGGTTTCTCAGTTCTAGGGCAGACCTGATGGGCTCAACCATACTGCGGCCTAAAACTTCCTGAGGCTGGGTTTAGACTTGCTCGTTATCCACTGGATGATGACGACTGAGCTCAGCCGGGAAATGACCGGGTGGGCTCAGCGGTTAATTGCTCCGCCAGAGAGGCTTCGGGATGGATCGTTAGAGCTGGTTGCATGACGGTTGCGCTTGGGCCAGCCGCTCGGGCACTGGGCCACTGCACCCACAAACTACCAACTGGTAGCATCGGCGGAGCGGTGTCGCCGCTGCCTAGCCAAATGAGGGCTTGGGCGGGTAAGCGCTGGGCTTGTGGTTGTCCTGGCATGACTTCGGCTAAGGCGGATAAAACGGTGTGTTTGTTTTGCAACAGGCCCGTGTGGGATAGCCATAGCGCTACTGAGAGCTGACGCCGGAGGCTGTAAATGTAGAGGCTGGCGGCGGCTGTGACGGCGGATTCAAAAGCCTCTGCGTCCCAGCGATCGCGCGTATCTAAGCCAATAAGGACTTGATTATCAGCGGTTTGCTCCTCCAGTTCTCGCACGCGTAGATCGCCATAGCGCGCACTGGTGCGCCAGTGAATCAGCCGAGTCGGATCACCCCAGCGGTAGGGGCGGACCGCCCGAGTTAGGCCCTGGCTCGCTTGCTGCGCTTGTCGAGAGGACTGCCAACGCATGCCCTCAGCGATGCCCATTTGATCAATCAGGGGGCAGTGCGTCAGGGGCAAAATTTGAGGGTAAATGGTGGCGTGAATAGCGACTGGTCGGGGGCGCTGACACCAAAATAGCCCTAATGGGGCCGCCGTCCGCAGCATTACCGTATCCCAGTGGTAGATGCCCCGTCGCGTCGGAGTTAAGGTGTAATGCCAGAGATGCTGTTGGCGAGGGGCGAGTGTCGCGATCGCTGTGTCCGGTGATTTTCCTAACGTGGCGGGTAACTGATCGCGAATCTGCAGCAGCACTTTAGGCCGGGCTGTGGGGTTCTCGATCACAATTTCCGCAGAGAGCGTTTCACCTACGCTAATGGGGCGAATCGGCTGACGGTGAATTTGCAAGCTGCGTAAACTGCGGGGTGCGGCCCAGATATTGATGATCGCCAGCGCTAGCATGACACCCCCGATGGCATAGAGCCAGCCCGCCATGCTGTTAACGGCAGCCCCGAGGAAGGCGATCGCCAATCCCAGTAATACACCTCCCGCATAGGCCGGGGCCACCCAATGTGTTTCGAGCCATCTCAACAGCCCCTGCAATAACCGAGACATGTGCCATCCTTTGCGAACTTGTTACCAAGATGGCACAGAGGGCAGGTTTGACGGCAACCTGCATGGCTGGGAAACCGAGTTAAGTCAGCTGTGCGCCTCAACCTGGTATTAAGACGCGCCCCCACCTCTTCATTAAGTAGCAAACTGGGCTAAGACAGCCCCCGCCGCATCTTTCAGCGTTAGTCGGTTGCCATCAATTTCATAACTTGATACGGCAGCCAGTAAACCGAGAAAGACTTGCTCTTGCTGCATGGTGCCCTCTGGCGCTGCACACAGACGCCGGGTGCTGGCAGCAGCGCCAATCTGCAAGGTCTGGTCTGTATGCTCAAAATTAGCGCGGTAGGTATTGCAGCCAGCAGAACCCGCCAGCGAACCGGCGTCATCAAAGTTGGCGGTCAGCGTGGTCTCAAGCAAAGGGCTCACTAGGCCGCCACGGCCATTGTTGTAGGCGGTCAAGGTCCATGCTGTATTCGTTAATGTGGCTGATACCTGCGGCATGAGAGTAAACACGACATCGCCATCACGATTGAGTAATTGCAACTCGTCAGCGACGAGGTCATAGCTAGTTACGGCTGCCATGCCGGTAAAAATTGCTGACTCTTGTTGAGCAAGCGCTTCGGGAAAACACGCCATGAGGGTGCTGCCGCCTACCGCGATCGCTAATTCGTCATCCGCGACTGTGTAACTGCTAAAGAAACGATTGCAGCCCGTGGTGCCGGTGACCTGTCCCGCTGCAAATTGAAAGGTAGCAGGGATCTCGTCCCAAGCGGTGACCGTGTCGCCATTCGCATTTTGGTAGCTGACTAATTGCCAGACAGTCTGTTCTAGGGGATTTTGCATGGCAATAGGCCCCTCGGGGATCGGGGCCGGTAAAACAGTGGGAGACTGCGCGACACTGGGGAGCGCGATCGCCGGTATCCCACTACCCATTAACATCGTTAGCGCCAAAGAGTGGCCCCACCAAGATTGCAATAGACCTTTCAAGTCAATAACCTCCTCTCAAAAAAGCTGAAGGGTCAAGGAGAGATGCAGAAATTGTGGAAACTGACATCCCTCCGACTTTTGATGATAGGGAGCACCTTTGGGAGAATCGGTGCGGTTACAGAAATCGATACCGCCGGTGCTGTGACGCTGTGCCAATCTGCCATGCCATCAGCGTTTGGCGATTTCAAGTCTTAGGCTGTCAGCAGATCCTAAGATCCTATGTGCGATGAGCCACATGATCTTGGCGATACGGTACTGGACCAGAGTGGCTGCTGTGACTTGGAGATGTGGAGACTTGAGGCCTCTCCTCATCACCTCTAGCGCTCCTGTATTCCCTTTTGCTATGAGGGTCTCAGGCTTTACCCTAGGGGAGTCCATCTTCTATGCTCACAGCATTCCCTTTTTGGTCAGGCAGTATGGCAAGGCAACCCAACTCGCTCTTGAAAAAGATTATTCACAATTGGCAAGACGAGGTGTTTCTCCAGCGCTTGGGCCAAGTTGAAGGCATTGTCTCTAAAGTGTTATCGATCGCGATGGTCATCGTGATTTTAGTCACCGTAATCGACCTGGGGATTGTACTCTATCAATCACTGTTTGTGTCTGACAGTGCGGGCTTCTTTAAGACGACCTTAACGGAAATTTTTGGTCTCTTCCTCAGCGTGCTGATTGCCCTGGAGATTTTAGAAAACATTTCTGCCTACATCCGCAAGCACGTTGTAC
>CAZLYS010000020.1:0-14055 GCA_964563415.1 uncultured Halomicronema sp. | reverse complement strand
AAGCCCAAGCTAATGGTTATGCTCCCAGCCAGGCCACCTACAGTAGCGCCTCTACTCCTCAGGCTGCCGCGACTCCAGCCTATAACGGCAATAGTCATAATGGTCATCAACCTCTGTCGGCCGATGTTGTACAGCAGGTGCGGCAACTGGTCGGACAAGGGTATCGCATTAGCTTAGAACATGCCGATGTCCGGCGGTATCGCAGTGGTGCGTGGCAAACTGGGGCGATGATTGACGGCCAAAATCCCTCGGCGGTTTTGTCAGCACTGGAATCTGGTCTAGCATCCCATACGGGTGAATATGTGCGGCTTGTCGGCATTGATCCCCAGGCTAAACGTCGAGTCCTCGAAACGACTATTCAGCGACCATAGTGACTTGATGGCATGGTGCAGGCACATGAGCAACTAACAGCAGTGGATTATTACATCGGGGCCAATGTAGAAGTTGCGCCCGATGTGGCGATCGCTGCCGGAGTTGTCTTAGAAGCCGCACCCGGTGCTCGGTTAATAATTGCTTCTGGTGTTTGTATTGGCACTGGGGTAATTGTGCAGGCCGCTGGCGGCAAGCTAGTTTTAGGCATTGGGGTTAATTTGGGAACAGGAGTATTAATTGTGGGCCAAGGCATTGTCGGCCCGCATGCCTGCATTGGCTCTGAGAGTTCACTACTGAATCCTCAGGTGACAGCAGGCGCTGTCCTCCCAGCGCGTTCTCTCCTCGGGGTGAACAGCCAAAGTACCGATGGTCTTTCTTCTCAAAATGGTCATAGTAGTCAATCGACAAATTCAGACCTAACGGAAGACATCTCCGCCTCAACAGAGGTAACTGCTGCTGAAGCAAACGAGGCAGAGTCAATGTCAGGCTTGGCACCAGCAACTGTCGTGTATGGTCGTGAGCAGGTAACGCAGTTAATGAAAACCTTGTTCCCCCATCGAGACTCCGTTAACGGCAATGGACAGAGTCCACCCTGATATAACGATTTAACGGTGTCTACCAGACACTGGCTCCCAGAGTTCTTACAATGTAAAGAGCGCTCGTTCATCATTCTGTGAGGCCCCACAATGGTGGCAACTGATTCTAAAAAGCTAACGCTGGCAAAACCCTCTCCTCGGACTCAGCGATGGGGTTCAAAATTGAAAGGAGCCGCCTTGGGACTGGTTGCCACCCAAAGTTTTCCGGCAGTTGTGGGCACTGCTGACGCCATGATTAAATCTTCTGACGTCATGCTGGTCGGGTATGAGAAAACGGGGGCAGGGCACTGCACTGCGGTTGTGCGGGGAGGCGTCGCCGACGTGCGGATGGCAGTTGAGGCCGGGACGGCTACGGCTAAGCAGTTTGGTCAATTTATCTCAGCCTCTTTAATTCCTCGCCCTTTGCCCAATCTAGAAGCCGTGCTACCCATTTGTATGCACTTGGACGAGCTAGAGCGCATGGGTAAAGGGCGAGTTGGTAGTGGTGCCTTAGGCTTGTTAGAGACTCGTGGGTTTCCGGCGATGGTAGGGGCTGCTGATGCAATGACTAAGGCGGCAGAAGTGCAGGTCGTGGCCCATCAATCTATTGGCGATGGACTATGTACTGTGATTATTCGTGGGTCGTTGTCCAATGTGGCGATCGCCGTCGAAGCGGGGATGCACGAAGCCGAACGCATTGGTGAACTCCATGCGGTCATGGTGATTCCTCGTCCACTGGATGATTTAGAGCAATCACTGCCTCAGGCCGAAGAACTCGAAACCCAGCAGCCAGTCCGACTCCCGATCAAACTGGAGGAAAAAGAGAAAGAGCTGGTATCGCTACCAGAAGCGGCGACCGCTGAGGTGGTTCAAGAAATGACCGCCCCCGCCCCGACCACAGCGCCCTCACCACCCAAAGTTGTACCGCAACCGCCGCCGCTGCAGGAAGGGGAACTGGATTAAGTTGGGCCTCTGACGATGCGAGCAGCCAAGTAGGGCTGGATGCTGTTAGAAATGTTGTTTCCCAGCCAATAGAAATGTGCATTTGGCCTCATATCATTAGTGTTGCTGTGCTTGTCACTTACCACTAGAAAATGCTTGGACAACATCCCACACGTCGTCTAGCAGGCTGGCGGAGTCAGCGTCAAACCAGGTAATGTCTCGCCTGCGGAACCAGGTACGCTGCCGCTTCGCAAACTGAATGGTATGTTGGACGATGAGCTGTTGGGCGACCGCCAGAGAATAATCGCCAGCCAGATAGCCTAAAATCTCTGCATAGCCTAGCGTTTTTAACAAGGGCAAATCAGCACCGTAACTTTGGCAGAGCTGTTCTACCTCGGCGACTAACCCTTGGTCAATCATCTGACCTGTACGCTGTTGAATTCGAGTGGTGAGCGCCTCGCGATCGCAATCTAGACCTATATATAAGATCGGGTAATCAGGAGGCTGCTGACCTTGTTGCGTAGAGAGTGGGTGTCCTGTCACATAGCTGACCTCTAGTGCGCGGAGGGTGCGAACGGCATCATTAGGGTGAATCCGCTGGCTCGCCGTTGGGTCAACTTGCTGCAGCATGGCATAGCATTGGGGCTGCCCCAATTGGGTGAGCTGCGATCGCAACCTTGGCTGAGGGGCCACTGGGGGAATTTGCAAGCCGTCTACTACTGATGAAATGTAAAGTCCTGTACCACCCACCAAACAAGGCATCTGTTTCCCAGTATGGTGTAGCTGCTGGATGAGCGTTTGTGCCGCTTGCTGATATTCTGCAACAGTCATTGTCGCGGTTGGATCGCGAATGTCAATCAAATAATGGGGGGCTTGTGCTCTCTCCGCCAACGTTGGTTTAGCAGTCCCAATATTGAGTTCTCGATAGACCAAACGCGAGTCTGCACTGAGGATACTGAGCGGGAAGTGTTTGGCTAACGCCAATGAGAGGCCAGTTTTACCGGTGGCTGTCGGCCCCGCAATCACGATCAGACCAGGAGCAACTGGGTCACACTGTATATAGCGTAGATCAGGCGCACTATTCGAGTCTGCCTCGACAGGTGTAGAGTCTTGCGATAACATCCCTGCTTCAAGTGTCCTCAGAAACTGCTCTATGCACTGCATGAGCGGGTTTGTGCTAAAATTTTAGGATATTTTGACTTGAGCTACGGCTAGAGGCGCTGATGCGCCGTTTAGGAGTAAGAATTGTATGGCGAGTAACTACGGTGCTGAACAGATTCAGGTACTAGAAGGGTTAGAGCCTGTTCGTAAGCGACCTGGAATGTATATCGGCAGCACCGGCCCGCGCGGGTTGCATCACTTAGTTTACGAGGTGGTTGACAACTCTGTCGATGAGGCATTGGCAGGTTATTGCAGCCGTATTGAAGTCACCCTCAATGCCGATGGGTCAGCTACTGTCGTCGACGATGGCCGTGGAATTCCGACTGATGTACATCCTCAGACGGGCAAATCAGCGTTAGAAACTGTCCTCACTGTGCTGCACGCAGGGGGTAAGTTTGGCGGTGGCGGTTACAAAGTTTCTGGAGGTCTACATGGCGTTGGCGTCTCCGTGGTGAATGCTCTTTCCGAATGGGTAGAAGTCACGGTATGGCGCAACCGCAAGTCCCACGTTCAACGCTTTGAGCGGGGCATCTCCATGGGGGATCTGCAGGTGAGTAATAGTGGCAGCGATCGCACCGGTACCTCGATCACCTTCAAACCCGACGACACCATTTTTACCACGACCGGTATTGAGTTTGACTACGACATGCTGGCTGGACGCCTGCGGGAGCTAGCCTATCTCAACGGTGGCGTTGATATTGTCTTTACCGACAATCGCTTAGAACTTCTCAAGGCCGACGAACCTCGAGTTTCGCGCTACCACTACGAAGGTGGTATCAAAGAATACGTCCAATACATCAATAACGACAAGCAGCCCGTGCACGAAGAAATTGTGTATGTGCAGGGCGAAAAAGATGGCGTTCAAGTAGAAGTGGCGCTGCAGTGGTGTATCGATGCCTATTCTGACAACCTGTTGGGCTTTGCCAATAATATTCGGACGGTGGATGGCGGCACCCACCTGGAAGGGCTCAAGACTGTTCTTACTCGCACCCTCAACACGTTTGCGCGGAAACGGAATAAACGGAAAGAAAACGAGTCGAACCTCAGTGGGGAAAACATCCGCGAGGGTTTGACGGCGGTGATCTCGGTCAAGGTGCCGGAACCAGAGTTTGAAGGCCAAACCAAAACGAAACTTGGCAATACTGAAGTTCGCGGCATCGTCGACACCTTAGTGGGCGAAACGCTGACGGAGTACTTGGATTTCCATCCCAGTGTGGTGGATACCATCTTGGAGAAAGCGATCCAAGCCTTCAACGCAGCCGAAGCCGCTAAACGGGCGCGCGAGTTAGTACGCCGGAAGTCGGTCCTCGAATCTTCTACCCTGCCCGGTAAGCTGGCAGACTGCAGCAGCCGTGATCCAGGCGAGTCGGAAATCTTTATCGTTGAGGGTGACTCGGCTGGCGGTAGTGCTAAGCAAGGCCGCGATCGCCGATTTCAGGCTATCTTGCCGCTACGGGGCAAAATTCTCAATATTGAGAAAACAGATGATGCTCGCATCTATAAAAATACAGAGATTCAAGCTCTCATCACCGCACTAGGACTGGGGATCAAAGGCGAAGAGTTTGACGAGTCACAGTTACGCTATCACCGGATCTGCCTGATGACTGACGCCGACGTCGATGGCGCGCACATTCGGACACTGCTGTTAACGTTCTTCTATCGCTATCAGCGGGCCTTAGTTGATCAGGGTTTTGTGTACATTGCCTGCCCGCCACTCTATAAAGTCACGCGGGGCCGCAACCACTGGTACTGCTACAGCGATCGCGAACGCGATGAAATTCTCAGTGGCTTCCCTGAAAACGCCAACTATGACATTCAGCGCTTTAAGGGCCTGGGGGAGATGATGCCCCAGCAGCTCTGGGATACCACGATGAATCCGGAAAGCCGTACGTTGAAGAAAGTGGAAATCGAAGACGCAGCAGAAGCGGATCGTATCTTCACAGTATTGATGGGCGATCGCGTTGCACCCCGCCGAGAATTCATCGAAACTTATGGTCCCAAACTTGGGCTCGAAGATTTGGATATTTAAGGATTCAGTTGTCCACTTTTTTGATCTCTGGCCCATCTCGTCCTATGGTGAAAGGACTGTAAAACCAGACACCTCGGGCTTTAGGAGTATGAATAGTACCGTACTAAGACGTCATTGGGGATCGACCATTGCGATCTCGCTCAGCCTTTCTGTTTTGGCAGCTTGTGAGGGTGGTCAGCCCACTGCTGAAGACGGGGGAGATGCCGGTACTGTGACAGTGCTAGGTGTTGTCGTGGGCGAACAGCAAGAGAAGTTGGAAGCGGCGTTTGCTCCGTTTGAAGACGAAACGGGCATTGACGTCGTCTACGAAGGCACGGATGCTTTTGCGACTCTCTTACCCGTCCGCGTGGAATCAGGCGATGCACCCGACATTGCGATGTTTCCGCAGCCGGGGTTAATGGCGGATTTTGCCCAGTCAGGGCAGCTTGTTCCGATAACTTCCTTTATGGAGCAAAGTGCCCTGGCAGCAGCGTACCCCCAAGACTGGCTCACGCTCGGTACTGTAGATGGGGAACTGTATGGAGTCTGGTTCCGCGCTTCGGTAAAAAGTCTGGTCTGGTATAACCCCCAGGCATTTGAGGCCGCAGGTTACACTATCCCCACTACTTGGGACGAAATGATTGCCCTTAGCGACCAAATTGTGGCCGACGGCAATACACCCTGGTGCCTGGGCATGGAAAGCGGTGACGCTACTGGTTGGGTCGGCACAGACTGGGTTGAAGACATCATGCTGCGGACGGCTGGCCCAGACGTTTATGATCAATGGATTACCCACGATATTGCATTTAATGCAGAGCCTGTCCAAACCGCATTTGAGGAATTTGGCAATATTGTACTGAACCCTGATTACGTCTCGGGCGGTACAGTGGGTGCCATCAGCACCCCCTTTGGGGACTCTATTCAGGGGCTATTTGGCGATGCCCCTCGATGTTATTTGCACCGTCAAGCCAATTTCATCGCCAGCTTTTTGCCGGAGGAGGCAGTGCCAGGTGAGACCGTTGCCGTTTTTCCGCTACCAGGGATTGACCCTACTTTTGGCACCCCGGTCTTAGTTGCTGGTGATGTCTTTGCGATGTTTAACGATACGCCTGAGGCACAGGCCCTGATGGAGTACTTGACCACCCCAGGAGCCCATGCCATCTGGGCCGGTCTTGGCGGATTTATCTCACCCCACAGTGAAGTTGGTCTTGAGGTTTATCCCGATGAAGTCACTCAACAACAAGCTGAGATTCTTGCTGATGCCGAAATTGTGCGCTTTGATGGCTCGGACATGATGCCTGGAGTTGTCGGCACAGGGACTTTCTGGAGTGGCATTGTGGACTATGTCGGTGGCGAAGATGTGGAAAGAGTGTTGTCTGACATTGAAACTAGCTGGCCCAGTGAATAGACTCCTAATGAGTCTGGTTATTACTCATGGCTGACTGTCAGCGGCTGCTCTGCCCGCTAGTGGGATTATAAAGATAGAGTCGCCCAGGCGGCTGAGCGTAAAGCCATCACGTTTTCGGGAGGTATGTCAGTATTCTCAGACTCTTCTAGCTGGGCACTCGCGTGGTTAAGATCTTGCATCAGGGCTTGGGTCATTGCCAAGGGATCTGGAACCATTGCCCAGCGATCGCTCTGATAGCGAAATTCCATCATGCGCAGGGCTTTCCACGTTTTTAGCAGAGGCTCGGTGCAGGCGATTGCAAAGACCTCAGTGGTTTGCAGCGCCGCTAGAGCAAATGATGTGTCGGGCATTTGAGGGTATTTGATCGCAGTGTCACCAGGCAGAATACTTTCCTGAGCAATCACGTGACTGGTCTGATCGCTCCCTTCTGACATCTCTAAAGGGGGACAGTAGACTGATAAGCGAGTTTGATCGATGACCGTAACGAGTAGATAGTAAGCTGTGTCAGGACCTGAGTTCGCTAACCGAATTTGATATTTTTCAGAACGGTTACGATTCCAAGAACTAAATGTCAGGCGACTGGACTTGCTCAACTCAGTGCTAGTGAGCTGACGTGATCGCAGAGTTTCTTCTAGCAATAGGCGTTGACTATTGGGTGCCTGAGTTTCTAGTACGAGACGTATTGGTAAGCGCGATGAAACTGGGTTGAGTGTTAATCGCAGCATTTTCACGGCTAATAGGCTGTGTAAAGTACTAATTAGCCTAGTCACCGCTGTTTTAACCGCTTCTTCCTCCTCAGCCGTTGTACCACCAATCAGCGCACCATTCGGCGTAAACAGGCCATAACCAGGAGGGATGTCATCCTTTTCAGAGGTCGGCTCAGCCTCACCTACGGTCCTTGGGGCGAGGTCTGTAGATAGTGCAGAATCTTGTAGCAGCGAGCGGCTTTTACCAAAAAGACAATCTGCAGCTCTTTCACCAGGGGCAATGGTCGAAATGTGAGCTATGCCGGCCAGAGCACTGGTGGCATCAACTCGCTCGATACGTTCTAAGGCCGGATCAAGGGCAATCGTAAGCGCAATGTCCTTGGGCAAGCGCCGCTCAACCTCGAGTACCGGTGCCCCAACAGGTAATCCTGGAGCATTCGTCAGAGTCACTTTGGCCCTTAGGCCATCTAAAATTTTAACAATTAGGGTGCCATTCGGTACTGAGGCTAGCCCTGGCAAGGTGGGTAATGGCTGTAATCGTAACCCCAACTCACAGTAAGGCAACAGTGTGGACGGCAAGCCGCCAAGCCAGACAATTGCACTGCGATTAACCAAATCAATGGTTTTGACTGCCCCATCAGCAGCAGGTTGCGGCAGCCGCCCTGATAAAAGTGGAATTCCTGGACGCTTGCTTAAAGATTTACCCAGCGTTTGTGATGACTGTTCTACGCCTGTCCACGCCGAGAGTTTACGATCAACCTGGTGCATAAACCATTGCTGGTGCTGAGTTGGCATACTCATCCAGATTTGCTGGGTGAGGGCGTAAGTAAAGAGTCCAGCACTGAAGCCAGACCAGTTGCCCTCAAGGGCGATCGCGCCATCTAAGCGCGGTTGCAGCAAGATGCCAGGCCAATTATCTGCCAAAGACTGCCAAGTCTTTGTCGGCTGAGCTAAAGGGATACTCACAGGGGATTGCCAGATCCCATTCAATACTGCGGGACGGGAGCGTACCCGAAAGTTGCCGTGCTGTGCGATTGCGAATGCCGCGGGACTCGCATCAAGCACGGTCACAACTCTAACGCCTCTCAGAGTGGCCAAGAGTTGTGACAGACTTTCCACAAACAGATCTTGAACCACAGGCATTTCATCATCAGGCCAATGGCTATCGGCTGCTATGAGCGTGGGCAGTGCCGTTGCTGCGGTCTTGCTAGAGAGAGAGACCTGGCTACCTAGCCCACTGAAATGCAAGAGCACTGTATCGCCTGGTTGTGCCTGATTGACTAGATGCTCTTGCACGGCTACCAAGATTTGGGTAACCGTCGCTTCAGCATCGACCAAAGTCATAATGTTGGTGGGTAAAACCCCCAACCTTTGAACGAGCAATTCGCGCTGTAAGTCAATGTCGGTGAGTGCCCCTTGCAAAGCTGTATCCTTGTCAACTGCTGGGTGAGTTGGCCAAGTACTCAGGGGATAGTTGTTGATGCCGACCAATAATGCAAAACACTGTTTAGCCTCTGCCACGGCTCGCTGGTAAGTGCCAGCAGACCCGGCTAACCAACTATCCGTGACGCCAAGGGCAGCAAGGACAGCACTTAAGCGCTGCAAAAAATCTCGTCGTCCCAGCGTCACGGCAGGGTCATCCCTTTTCTAGACTTCTTGGGCAATCCGCATCGCACGGGCCAATTCTGCAGCCACCTCTGGTCGGGAAAACTCAGCAGGGGGGAGTTCGCCGCGACGTAGCATTTCCCGCACCTTGGTACCAGACAAATGGATCCGCTCTTCGGGTAAGCTCGGACTCGTCTTGGTGGTTGCCATCGTGCTGGTTCGAGTGCAGTAAAAAGCATGCTCAAACTTTAACGGGGTAATGCCGAGTTCGTCTGAACTGAACTCTTCAAAGATATGCTGAGCGTCATAGGTGCCATAATAGTCCCCAACGCCAGCATGGTCTCGACCCACAATAAAGTGCGTACAGCCGTAGTTTTTACGCACTAGGGCATGAAAGATCGCTTCTCTAGGGCCAGCGTACCGCATTGCTGAGGGATTAATCGCTAAAATCACGCGATTTTGTGGAAAATAATGCTCCATCATGATTTCATAGCAGCGCATCCGCACATCGGCTGGAATGTCATCCTTCTTAGTCGCACCGACTAGTGGATGTAGAAAGAGACCATCCACGATTTCTAAAGCACATTTTTGAATGTACTCGTGGGCGCGGTGAATGGGATTGCGAGTTTGGAACCCAACGACTGTTTTCCATCCCCGCTCGGCAAACATTACTCTTGATACTGCCGGGTCAATCTGATATTCCGGGAAAAGGGGATGGGGATCACGCTCTAGCAGCCAAACTGGCCCAGCTAGATTGACATCTCCTTGGTCGTACACAACTTTGACGCCAGGATGCTTCTCTTCATCTGTGCGATAGACGTTAATCGCCTCTTTTTGCTTGTCGTAGGTGTATTTTTCGGTTAGCTCTAAAACCCCCACGAAGCGTCCTGTGCTGTCGTCTAGGCGGATTTTCGTACCTTCTTGGAGGGGAGCAGCGATCGCCGAGTCGACCGATAACGTTACGGGGATCGCCCAGGGCAACCCATTGGCTAGTCGCATATCGGTCACGACAGTGGCATAGTCGGCTTGACCCAGAAATCCTTCTAAGGGGCTAAAGCCGCCGATCGCAATCATCACCAGATCAGAAACTGCTCGTTCATCAAGGGTGACTCGGGGTAAAGTGTCACCAATTTCGAGTAGTGCTTCACGCTGTTCAGGGCTAGCAATGCGATGCACTAGGGGACCACCGTGGGCCTTGTTGATATCAGGAGATGTAGTCAAAATACGAACCTCTCAAACTGCAAATACAGACCTCTCCAGTATTCCCCGTTGCGGCATCTTGATCCGGTTGCAAAGCATAATTGATATCGATGAAGATGAATTGGAAGTGCTAGCTAGAAGGACTGGTGTGGGCAAGGGCCGCTGCCACCTGGGCCTGTAAGGGCAGAGGCTCAATGATGCCACCACCAAGGACGAGATCGCCTTCATACCAAACAGCTGCTTGGCCTGGCGTTACCCCAAACTGGGGTTCATCAAAGACAATCTTGACTCGGTTAACCGCTGTTGCCTCAGACGGTGCCACAGGCAGGAGGGTCGCGGGTACAGCGACCGACCGATAGCGAATTTGGACAGAGACCTGCATGGGCTCGGTTAAAGGTGCTGCCGATACCCAGTTTACGCGGTGAACGGTACATTCTGGATAGTGGACACTGGCGCGATCGCCGACGATGACTCGGTTGCGGCCAACATCTAAGGCCAGGACGTAGAGCGGGTAAGGGGCGGCGATGCCCAACCCCTTGCGTTGACCAATAGTGTAGTTGTGAATGCCGGTGTGTCGTCCCAAAAAGCGCCCTTGAGTATCGACAATATCGCCTGGTTTCGGAGCCAAATACTTTGCCAAAAACTGGCCCATAGAACCATGTTGCTCAATCAAACAAAGGTCCTGACTCTCGGGCTTAGCCGCAGTATGCAGGCCGAACTTTTCAGCCATTTGCCGAGTCTCAGCTTTGGTTTGCTCTCCTAAGGGGAAGTGCAGTGAGGCCAGCATCTCTTGGGTCAGGTCATAAAGAAAATAGGATTGATCTTTATTGTGATCAACGGCGCGCAGCAGTTCATACCGCTGAGTCGTAGCATTGAAGCGAACTCGGGCATAGTGGCCAGTCGCGATCGCCTCCGCTCCCAGTTCTCGACGGGCGTAATCTAACATCGGGCCAAACTTAACCGTCCGGTTACACTGCGAACATGGTAATGGAGTCACCCCAGCCTGATAGCCTTCAACTAAGTAGTCGACGATATTGGCCTGAAAGGTGTCACGACTATCGACAATGTGATGGGGTACGCCTAACTCTTCACAGAGCTGTGCCGCATCTACCATGCCTTCTGAACAACATTGTCCCTTGCCCTTCATTAACCACAGCGTCAAGCCAATGACTTCATGGCCTTGATGATGCAATGTTGCGGCGGCTACCGAACTATCGACCCCACCAGAGAGGCCCACAACAATTTTGCTCATCTTCAAAAAAGCCTGGAATTTTTCTATGAATGTAACTATCCTAGGCTAGCATCCGCCTCGACTGTTCGTAGGAAGGCCGAGGTCAGCTCATGGCTTATCTGTGACATTGCCCTCTAGCCCTCAGCTTTTAGCTGATCGAGTCTTATGAAATCACATTCTTCTCTCTGGTCCCCAGTAACGGCTAGTCTCTCACAACTGCAAGGCTGTCGTACTCAAACGCTGACGCTGCCTAAGTTAGCATTGCTAGTTGGCTGTTGCCTGGGTGGCGTGATCGCGCTGCCGGGTCAAGCGGCCACGTTGGTCACTACCGATACGGCAGAAACCGCGATCGCACAAGCCCTGCCAACGCCTTTACCCCCCTTGCCTACCAGTAGTGGTGTGGCTCCGGCAACAGGTGAGCAATATTTAGTGTTAGTGGATGGTAGTAGCGATCTCTTACTACAACAAGTACGCCAGGTAGAGCCCGGTGCATTTGTCAATTATGTTGATGGCCGTTCTGTGATTCAGGCTGGACGGTTTAGCTCATACCAAAATGCTCAATACCGAGCTGATGAACTAGCCGGTTTTGGCTTGGGTGCCGCAGTACAAACGACAGACTATGCTAGTGCCCCTATTGCTGTAACGCCACCCACTGATTACAGCTTGGCCTATCCTGTACCGCAAGCTGGGGGGCAAAACTTACCAGCAGCCACGGTAGCTGCTACACCCTCCTCGATCGAATTTGGGCAGGCGGTACCTTTTGAACCAGCAGCCCCCACCTCGGCAGCGGCGTTTCCGCCTCCGGCACCGACGGCAACCTACCCTAGTACACCGACTGGCACGGTTGCTCCGCCACCCGTAACCACCCCGGCGGTGATCGAGAACAATTTGGCCTCCGGCTACTATGTTGTCATCCCGGGCAATACGGTAGAGCTGCAAAATATTGCAAGTCAAGTTGTAGCGTTAGGAGCGCCTAGAATCCTAGTACACACTCGAACTGCACCGCGGGGACCCCACGTGGCGATTGGCCCTTACGGCGATCACGATATCGCCCAAGAATGGAATAGCTACCTTCGCGACTCTGGGATTAACGGTGCTCGATTGCATTTTGAATAGCCGTTCAATCACTGTATTCACAATGAGTAAATTCGCTAATCTAGTCTAGTGCTCGTCAGCAATTGTCGATGCTGACGAGTGGTTGAAAGTATTAAGGCTCTACAGAGATCATCTTTGTAGAGCTTTTTACTTGTTGAGATTGTTATTCAACCTGCCGAGCATCAGTCGCGAGGAGCTACCTGAGTGCAACTGATTAAGCTGAATCGTGGCGATGCAATTTTTTGAGTGTACTCATATGGATAGCCAACAGATTGCCTCCTTATCATCTACTGCATCAGTGGTGGTGACAGCCCAGCAGATGCAAGCGATCGAGGCGACGATATTTAGTGAAGGCATACCTGTCGCCGCCTTGATGGAGAAAGTGGCTGGCCGGATCGCGCAATGGATCAGGCAACATTTTCCCCGCGATCGCACAGGTCGGGTCGGGGTGATCGTGGGTCCTGGACACAATGGTGGGGATGCGCTGGTCGTCGCCCGCGAACTACATCATTGTGGATATCAGGTGATCCTCTGGTGTCCATTTACCCAACTTAAGGAACTCACCGCTCAACACAAAGCCTATAACGACTATTTAGGCCTCCGCAGTACTCCAAGTAGTGCGGACCTGAGTCAATGCGATTTGATTATCGATGGTGGGTTTGGCCTAGGGTTGACCCGACCTTTGAGTGGTGCCTTGGCACAAGGTATTGAGCTGATTAATCGCACGCCGATTCCAGTTGTGAGTATTGACCTGCCGTCAGGTTTAGAAACCAATACGGGGCAAGTGTTAGGTATTGCCATTAAAGCCCACCATACTCTGTGCTTAGGATTGTGGAAGTTGGGGCTGTTGCAAGATCAAGCGCAACCGTGGGTGGGACAACTGCATTTGCTGCCATTTGATGTGCCATCATCCGCGATTCAAACCGTTCTCGCTACCAGTTCTACAACGTGCTGCATTACCGATGCAGCAGCGAGCACCCGTTTGCCCTTGCCGCGATCGCCCATTGCTCATAAATATAAAGCCGGTCACGCCTTACTCATTGCGGGTTCTCGACAATATGCGGGGGCAGCCTTGCTGGCGGGGCAGGGCGCGATTGCCAGTGGCGTGGGCATGCTGACCCTCGTTGTCCCTGAAAGTTTGCGACTGATGCTCGTGGGCCAGTTGCCAGAGGCGTTGGTCATTGGGGCTCCAGAAACGCCAGAGGGGGCGATCGCTGCACTGCCTGATGATTTTGCTTGGGATCGCTATGATGCCGTAGCCTGTGGCCCTGGCATGACCACAGCCGCCGCGACGGTTGTGGATGCTGTGCTGCAGAGCGATCGTCCAGGGATATTCGATGCCGATGGACTCAATATCTTGGCTCAACAGGATCCCATCAGTCGACTGTTGGCTCGCTCTGCACCAACTTTGCTAACCCCTCATCTAGGTGAATTTCGTCGCCTCTTTCCCTCCCAATTACAGGTGGCTGAGACGCCGAGTCTAGCGGCTCGAGAAGCCGCAGCGGCAGCTAACTGTACCCTAATTCTGAAAGGGGCCATGAGTGCGATCGCCCACCCCGATGGACAACTGTGGATTAATCTTGTCAGTACTGCGGCCTTAGCTCGAGGTGGGAGCGGTGATGTCTTAACCGGTTTGGTGACCGGTCTGGCCGCCCAGCTCTACCAAAGCGAGTTCACTAGTCAGACCCTCTTAGATGCCGCGATTGCGGCAGTATGGTGGCATGCTCAAGCGGGACGTCACCTATCTCAAC
>CAZLYS010000019.1:0-14061 GCA_964563415.1 uncultured Halomicronema sp. | reverse complement strand
CCCGGATTAAGCTCAAGCGTCTCTATCCCTCAATACTTTATTGACAGAGTACTACCTGTGGCTTGACGCTTGCGCCGCAAAAGTCCTCGGTTGATAGTCTCTGCCCTTTCCTCTGCAGTTTAAGACTCCGGTCAGGTCAGCTTCATCAACCTCTACTGGGTATTAAAAAAGCTCAGAAAAACTCAGAAAAGCTCAGGACAGAGAGGATAGACTCGAACTATCATCAGGGTACGCACAACTTAATGTCTGGGTTAATGGGGTTTGATGAGGCGTTTAGAGTAGCAGATTTAGCCGTTCGTGCAGTGCGTTCAGAAGGGCTACGTGATATTGAGCGCGTCGTCTTGGAAGGCTCGTGGAACCGACATACTTATCACACTATTGCCTCTAAGGCAGGCTATACCGAGGGCTATTTGAGTCGCGATGTTGGCCCAGCTTTGTGGGACGTTTTATCAAAAGCGCTCGGTGTACAAGTTAAAAAAACCAACTTTAGAACAGCCATTGAACGCTGGTCAGAGCAGACTCAGCTAGATCATGCTGACTTCTCGCTAACAGCTGCAACTAATGGCTCGTCTGCCGCCGCATCTCTGCCTCCAGTGCCTTCGGCTGATGCCCTGCCCTTTGATATCACTGACTTTCGTGGTCGCGAGGCGGCATTAAGCACACTCGTGGATTGGATTGTTGAAGAACATGGGCGTTTACTCTGTTTGTCTGGATTGCCTGGGGTGGGCAAGAGTTGGTTTGCGGTCAAGCTGGCAGACCATGTCAGAAAGGAGTTTCAGCGATTTATTTATGAAGATCTGCGCGATCGCTCGTCGCCGTCAAAGCTCGTAAACACCTTACTTAATCGGTTAGAGGTGGCCTCAACACCAGCCGACTCACTGACGGAGCAGTTAGATTTGCTGGTGCACACGCTGACGGTCCGTCCCAGTTTGATCGTGTTGGATCAGACAGAAACGCTCTGCTGTCCTCAAACCCTAGCGGGTGTGTACGAGCCTGAATTTATTGATTACCAGGAAGTCTTGCGGGTGCTGGCTAGCCGCGAGCATCAGAGTTGTCTTATCTGGGTCGGTCGTGAACTCCCCCGTGCTACCAGTGCGATCGCGGGATCCAGTTGTCAGCGCTATTGGCTAGACGGGTTATTGCCTGAAGAAATTGCCTCGCTAGCGGTCTGGCCAGACTCAACTGACGCCACGCCTGCAGCTTGGCAACAACTGAGCCATGATTATGGCGGTTTGCCAAGCCTGATTTTGGGTGAAATTGCGCCCCGGTTGCCATCGTTTGGCCATCGCTTAGACAACTGTTTAACAGCTCTCGCCCAGGAAAAACGGTGGATTTATGGGTATGTTGAAGCGTGGTTAGCATCCCTTTCAGCCCCAGAATGGCAAGTTTTAACCTGGATGCTGATTAGTCAGCGCCCTCTATCTTCGCCACAGTTAAATGCATATTTAGGCGCTACCATCCCATTCACCGTATTGGAATCGCTGTGCGATCGCGGCATCTGTCGAGCCCTGCGGCGGGCTGAACCGACCTGGGAATTGACCTTGCCAGACCTCCTCCGACCTTATCTTTACGATCGCTGGCTGACAGCCTTTTTCAAAGCGAGTGAACCGGAACAGATGGCTTGGCTGAGCCAATATGCACTCATTCAGGCCAATGCACCAGAAATGGTTCGGCAGTGGCAACGGGAAACGCTCTTGTCGGCAATTGCTGCCCACTTTGAGGCACAATACCCGACAGCCGCTGATAAGCAGCGATTTCTAGTGGACGCTTTCCAAGTCAGCCAGGTGGCACCATCCTCAACGAAGCCTGACTACCGACCAGGTAATTTAATTAATCTCGCCCATTACTGGCAGATCCCGCTGCTAGATATCGATTTACACGGTTTGACGCTGCAGGGGGCAGACCTACAATCAGATTTGTTTCAAGGGCTTTCGGTTGCTGGGGCTGATTTAACCCAGACTCTCTTGGCCAAGCCGATGGGACAGTCGCCCGTGATTGCCCTCAATCCGCAGCGGGAAGAAGTCGCGGTTGGCGATCAAGATGGTCGACTCCTGTTATGGGATCTGCAAACGGGGCGCTTACAGCGAGCGATGTTGTCCGTGAGTCAGGCTATTCGGGCGATTGCCTTTAGTCCCGATGGGCAGATTTTAGCCGAGGGCCGTCAAGATGGAACCGTTTGCTTTTGGGACTTATCATCGGATTTAGGACCGGAACAGTTTGCCGACTATCTTGAGGAGGCGTTAACGACCTTAGCCTTCAGCCCTGACAAATCGCTGCTGGTCGGGGGAGATGAAGTCGGCACCTTGTATGTTTGGCGGATTGCCTCGGGAGAGGAAGTTCACCGCATACCAGCCCACATTGGGGGTATTACTGCAATCGCTTTTAGTCCCTGCGGTAAACGGCTCCTGAGTTGTGGTCAAGACTGTGCCGCAGTGGAATGGGACTTAGCTACTGGAGCCAGTCTCAAACGCTTTCAGGGGCGTTTGACTAATCTGCTCGGGGCAGTCGCTTATCGCCCGTCACTGGCGGCAGAATTGGTTCAAGCAGTCGTTGTGGGACGAGATGAGAGCCAGTTAATCGTTTGGGATATGGCTTCGGCCCGACCTCAATACATCATGAATGAACCCTGTGAAACGTTTATGTCATTGGCGCTGAGCGCTGATGGTCGCTACTTAGCTGCCAGTGACGTGAGTAATACGGTGTCGGTTTGGAACGTGGAGTCGCGATCGCGACTTTGCCAAATTACTCAACCCAGTGCCCCCGTGGAGTCTTTAGTCTTTAACCCCAACCGTGCTGAACTCATGACCGGGTGTGATTACACCGTACAACAGTGGGAAATTCCATCGGGTCAATGTCTACGAATTTGGCGCAGCAATCGCCATCCGGCTCGTCAACTTGCCCTCTCGACAACGCCTCTTCAGGTATTGAGCAGTCACGATGATCACACCTTGAGGAGTTGGCAATTTTCGGAGGCTCGTCAGCGTTGGTTACCCCAAACTCGACTGCAGATACCGACCCCTAATTATCCAAAAGATGCCGTCAGGGTCATTGTGAGTAGTCAATCTCCGGCCTATTGGGCTGTCGGGATGGAAAGCGGCCATATCTACGTGTGGCATCGTGCATCTCAAACCTGGCTGACGTGGAGCATTCGTCTACCCAAACCCATCACCGCGATGGCCTTCAGTCCAGAGGGAACCCGGTTGGCCGCAGGCGATGCGACTGGCACAGTGGCACTATGGGATTTAGCGCAACAAACCTTTCATTGGCAAAAAGATCAAGTCCATGGAGATCAGGTCATGACCTTGACCTTTGCACCAGACGGCCAACAGGTCTACAGCGGCAGCCGCGATCGCACCATTCGCGCTTGGGATATTAAGGGCACATCTCGCTTGACCCTCGAAGGTCATCGTCGTCGCGTGCATACTCTCAAGGTATCCATCGATGGTCGCCATCTGTATAGCGGTAGCCAAGATGGGACTGTGCGGACTTGGCAAATCAGCAACGGCGCGTTGCTTGATGACTGGCAACAGCATGACACAGCCTACATTCTCGACATTACTTTAGACGCCCAAAATCGCCCTATTGCTATTATTAGCGATACGCAAACCCTGGCCTTTTGGGATATTGAAAGTCATACCTGCCGCGCCACCTGTGCGCCCGACGAAGAAACACTATGGCACGTTAGTACCAGTCCTGATGGCGAGTCGTTGGTTTGTGCCAGACAAAATGGTGAAATTAGTTTGTGGTCGCTCACATCGGGACAACAACAGGGCAAATTACGACTCGATCGCCCCTATGAGGGTATGCAAATCGGGGGGTGTTTAGGGCTAACCGAACCAGAACGGCAAATGCTCTATTCGCTGGGTGCTAGTGATTACTAGAAGCTGCCAGGATTGGGTGCTCAAATCCTGGCAGTAAAAGAACCGCAACCCCAGGTCTGTCAGATGTCATGACACGAAGTGTTCAACACGATTGACCTATTTTGAAGCCAGCATAGAGACCCCATCGGCTAGTACATGCGAGGCACAAAAAACTGCTCGTTCATAGGGGGCCGGATGTAATCATCAGGTGCTGGTTGGCGTGGCGGTAAGTCCAAGGGTTCGGGGGTCATATCCACATAAGGCACTTTGCTCAGGATATGACTGATACAGTTCAACCGGGCTCGCTTTTTGTCATCAGCTTCGACCGTAAACCACGGCGCTTCAGGAATATTGGTGTGAGCAAACATCGCATCTTTCGCCATCGAATACTCGACCCAGCGATCACGAGACTGCAAATCCATGGGGCTGAGCTTCCAGCGCCGGGCAGGGTCTGTCAACCGAGATTGAAATCGGCGTTCTTGCTCGTCATCACTCACAGAAAACCAATATTTCAGCAAAATAATGCCGGAACGCACCAGCATTTGTTCAAATTGCGGACAGGTTTGCATGAACTCATGATATTGCTGCTCGGTACAAAACCCCATCACATGCTCAACCCCAGCCCGGTTATACCAGCTCCGGTCAAAGCAGACGATTTCTCCAGCAGCAGGTAAGTGGGTAACGTATCGCTGAAAGTACCACTCAGTTTTTTCGCGATCGCTAGGCGTACCCAATGCCACAATTCGACAGCCTCGAGGATTGAGCGGATCGGTAATGCGTTTGATCGTTCCTCCCTTGCCGGCAGCATCTCGCCCTTCAAACACAATGACGATTCGGGCTCCTACCTGTTTCACCCAATACTGCATCTTGACTAGCTCTACTTGTAGACGAGCCAGTTCTTTTTCGTAAAACTTTTTGGGGAGTTTCGAACTGCCTTCTGACTCTTGAGAGTAATAAAAGACCCTACGCTCTACAGATTGAGATGCGTGTTCTTTCTTCTCTGACTTTGAATGCTTGTTTTTTGACTGCTTCTTCTTGTTCCCTTTTTTCTGCTCTTTAGACGACTTCTGGCCCTTTGCTAAAGACTGATTGAGGGCTTTGAGAGAGGCTTCGGACATCGCTTTCGAACCGTTGTGAGTCATGGCAGCAATAGGCACCAACTTTCATTACTTGTAGATCAAGAAAGCCTTTGGTTCCACGTGCAGTCTACAAATCGTAGAGAAATCCTCAAATAGGTAAGGACCGGTATCGATTTGCCGGTAAACTTCAGGTTGGCCACCCATCCCCATGACGAGAGGCCGACTTCCCAACCATTCTGCAGTCAAGGAGCAGAACTGATGCCAGGGCTTAGGCCATCAGAGGGCAACATTCTCAACGGTGGAATGGCAAGGGTGCCGCTGTTCATCCCCTTTCTTCAAAGGGTTGAATATATGCTGGATGTATAAAGTTTTGAGCATCAAGGCTCGCTGAATAGCTGCTCAAATTCGGTGCGCAGATTCGTTAAGTTAGCAACGCGACCGACAATAAGGCTGGTTTCTTTAGCGTTTTGGAGTTCTCGCTGCCAATGTGAAACGCGATCGCCATCCTGCATCCAAAAGTTAATCATCTGTGCCACAATTGCATCCCAGTCCCAAACGGGGCGGTGCGGAATCATCTCAGTCGCTTCGATGAAGCTATCCAAGGTACAGGCATAGCTGCCGAGGTAAGCACAGCCACGGTCAGGGGATTGCTCAACGTGTTGTTGATGACAAAAAAAGTCCCACACAGTGGCGATGCCGACAATGTCAAAGTTGTATTTCATAAATCGGTTAGAAGGCTTCTTCAAAATTTTCCAGGAGTCTCAACCAAGAGTGTCTTCAACTGTCAATAAAAAAGGCACGGAGATATCCCGTGCCTGAATCGCATGTTTAGAGTTTGAGTCTGAAAGGGCATACGAAACAGGGTGTCGCCGTTAAGCTGCAGAGGCAGAGCCTTTAAGCTTAAGGGGAAGCCTGGTGACTCAATTAGGAGCAAAGCTACAGACCCCTCGTACTCTGCATTAATCGCATTAGTAAGATTAATGGCTATAGTAGCGGGCTCCGATAACAAGACTGTTCACAGCTAACCAGAGTTGCTGGTAATTGCCAAAATTCACAAAATCTGAAATCCCACTCATTGCTTTGACATTTTTCGCAGTGCCTAAGTGGCACATTCCGCCCTCTTAAGATTGGCGATCGCGCAGCCAATAGGTCGTCATTTTGCCCTTGCCTTTAACATCAATCGCGCCTCGTTGTTCAAACACGTATTGGGTTTTGAGTTGTTCATAGACAGTGGTCGTCACCTGAATACCATCAGCCTGCCCCTGTGACTCCATGCGGCTGGCAACGTTGACAGCATCCCCCCATAAGTCATAGGAAAATTTCTTGAGCCCAATGACTCCAGCCACCACCGGTCCCGTATCGATGCCGATCCGCAGGCGAAATTGTGATTGATCTTGCCGACGAAACTGTGCGATCGCAGCCTGCATGTCGAGGGCCATTTCAGCGATCGCTTGAATGTGGTTGGGCAACGCACTCGGCACTCCACCCACCACCATGTAAGCATCACCAATGGTTTTGATCTTTTCTAACCGATGACGCTCTGCCAGGTGATCGAACGCGGAAAAGATTTCATTGAGCAGATCGACCAAATCCGTTGGGGGTAAAGCGCCTGATAACTCAGTAAAGTTCACAATATCGGCAAAGAGGATGGTCACCTCGTCAAAGCGATACGCAATAGAGCGACTACTACGCTTGAGTTGATCTGCAATGGAGGCGGGCAAAATGTTCAGGAGCAACCGTTCAGACCGTTCTTGCTCCACGCGCAGGGCTTCCTCGATTTCCTTGCGATTGGTGATGTCGGTCAAAAACCCTTCCACAATCGCGGGCGTGGTATTCGGACGCGACACCGGAATCCCCTTCTCTAGCACCCATTTTTCCTGGCCATTGGCGGTCAGAATGCGATACGTCATCTGAAAGGGATTACCGGCAGGCAGCGATCGCGCCACCTCACCTTTAACATAACTGCGATCGTCGGGGTGAATCAGTTGCTCAAACGGCACCGCTGTCTCGCCTAGCAGATCGCTAGGGGCATATCCGGTGAGGTCATAGCAGCCATCGCTGACAAATTCGAGGCTCCAGCTCGGGTCACAGTGCCGTCGATAGGCCATACCCGCCAAGTTACCCAGCAGCGTCGCTAAAGTTCGCTGACTCTCACGTAACGCCTCTTGCGCTTGACGACGTTGCGTAATATCGGCAACAGTGCCTTCGTAATACACAACATTGTCGTGATCATCGCGCACAGCCCGCACATTCTCTGAGATCCAAATAATCTGCCCGTCAGCTCGGTACACCTGCGATTCAAATCCAAAGACGGCACCCTGCTTGTGTAAGCGCTGCAGCATAATCCGCCGCCGTTCTTCATTGACATAAAGGCGATCAATATTCGTGACTTGCCCCATCATTTCGACTGGACTATGGTAGCCATACATCCGAGACAGGGCCGGGTTCACACTCAGGTAGCGGGCATCCGGGCTCGCCTGAAAAATCCCCTCAGCGCTGTTCTCAAAAATGCTGCGGTACTTTTCTTCCGCTTTTTGTAAGGCAATATCAGAGCGGCGTTTTTCTGTAATGTCTCGCGCCACCCAAATCACCCGATTATTGGGCATGGGTGAAATGATGGCGTTATACCAGGCAGTATTATCAAAATCATCGAGCGCCGCTTGACCGCTGGCATCCCCCAGTTGTTGCCAGTCACCGATGGGTAAGCTGTACTCTAATCGCACCGGTTTCCGGGTATTGAGTGCCTGCTGAATGTGGCGCATAAAAAGACTCGCTTGATAAGGCGGCAAGATCTCGTAAACCGTTTCGCCGATGCGCTCTTTGCCAGGGCTATAGAGCAGTTGCGAGTTAGTGGCTACCATGCTGAGATAGCGACCATCGCCGTCAAACACCGTAATGACATCGGTCATAGCGGCAAAGAGCGCACGGAGTTCTGCTTCTGACGCCCGCAGGGCTTCTTCCACCCGATGGCGTTCCCGAATTTCAGATAACAGTCGCTGGTTCGATTCGGTCAAGGCTGCTGTGCGCCGCTCGACCCGGAGCTCTAATTCTTCATTGGCTCGCTGTAGCGCTGCTTCGACTTCTTTTCGTTGGGTAATGTCCTCAACGGTGCCCTCGTAATAAAGCAGACTGCCTGAAGCATCGTAGACGGCACGAGCATTTTCCGAAATCCAGATGATACTGCCGTTGCGCTGATAAATCTGGGACTCAAATCCAGTCACAGCCCCATCCCGTTGCAAGGCTTGCACAAACTCTTGACGGCGTCTTGGCTCTACATACAACTGTTGCTGAATGTTCGTCAATTCAGCCATCATGGTGGCCGCCGATTCATAACCATAGATGTGCGCGAGAGCTGGATTCGCACTCAAGTAATGTCCCTCGGGGGTCGTTTGGAAAATCCCTTCCACCGCATGTTCAAAAATGTTGCGGTATTTGGCTTCAGCCTCACGGAGCGCGGTTTCAGCCTGATCGCGCTCTGTAATATCGATACCCACTGTAAAAGCGGCTTTGCCCTGGTTGTACTTTTGCGCCACGATCAAAAAGCGACGCTGCTCACCGGCCACTTGTGCAGAGACTTCCCGATAGGCATCGAGCTGATGACTTTGGAAAAAGTCTTGAACAAATAAGTTAAATTCGCTGCTTGTGTGCAAGAACCCAATATCCTGGCCAATAAAGGCATCGACTGGCATATTGAACGTCTTGGCCAGATGGTTATTGACGCCAAGGTACCGCAGATCATCACTGATCCAAGACACGATGCCGGGCACCGCATCGAGGATGGCCTGAAGCTGATCACGGGCCGTTCTGAGACTGGTTTCGGCTTGACTACGCTCGACGACTTCTGCCACTAAGGTGTCGTTTGACTCTCGTAGAGCGGCCGTTTGGGCGGCAAATCGTTGATTTAGATCTGCAATTTCAGACTGTGCGGTGTGCAACTCTTGCGTGCGATCGCGAAGCTCTGCTTTGAGGTCAGTTACCTCACGCTTCAGATTCAGAATTTCTTGCCGCAGAGCATCTTCGCCCTGCGTAACCGCAGGTTGGGATGAAGCTTTAGCATCTGTATTTGACTGTGAAAACGGCGATCGCTCGGTCATGATAAGATTCCGTTTTTCCAATAATCCAGCCCGTTGCTCAGAGCCCCTGCCATCCCATAAGGAAAGGCAGACTTACCCTTAAAGGGGGCAATCCCAAGATAGCGATCCGTTGCGGCACTGAGTTGCCAGAGCACCAGATTGGGAGCAGCTAAGTACTTAATCCATCATTTAGAGTTGGATTCCGGTTGATTTACCAAATCAAATCCGGCACTTAAGGACTCGCGAAATATTCGGGATGAGGTCAAGAAATTTGCCTGAATTCGTGAGACAGCGGTCGATGACGTGGGAAGATGTCATCCTGACTAAAAGAGGGTTGTAGATGCAGAGTTTTTGAGGCTCGCGTAGCATTGATGGGGGCCATATAAAACCATCATGAACTTTTCAGGTCGGATTGACGAGCTGTTTACGGATAGCGAGGTTATGAACGCGAAGTACCCCGGGAAAGCGATCTCAGACGGCCTTTGAGAACCCCTCTCAATCAGTTGTTGATAAAGGTATACGAATTCAGTGAAAGCGCTAGTACTTGGTAGTGGTGGACGAGAACACGCCCTGGCATGGAAATTATTGGCATCACCAAACATTGACGAGGTCATGTGTGTGCCAGGCAATGGGGGCACTGCGACGCTACCAGGCTGCCGTAATCTCGGGCTCGCACTAGATGACTTTGAAGGTATCGCTCGAGTCGCGTTGGTCAACAATTTAAGTCTGGTTGTAGTAGGGCCAGAGCAACCCTTAGCCGATGGCATTACGGATTATTTACAGCAACAAGGGCTAACGGTGTTTGGCCCTTCCCAAACTGGGGCTCAAATCGAAGCGAGTAAGGCCTGGGCTAAGGCGCTCATGGCAGAGGCCGGGATTCCGACTGCGGCCTCTGAAGTTTTTACCGAGGCCGCACCCGCAATCGCTTACCTAGAGCAGCAATCCCTGCCCATTGTGATCAAAGCTGATGGCCTCGCCGCCGGTAAAGGGGTAACCGTCGCCCAAACCCTTAACGAGGCGATCGCCGCTGTGCAAGATGCCTTTCAGGGCAAGTTTGGATCTGCAGGCAACCAGGTAGTTATTGAAGCGTTCTTAGTTGGTCAAGAAGCCTCGGTTTTAGCGATCACCGATGGTGAGACCATCCTTCCGTTGATGCCGGCCCAAGATCACAAACAGATTGGGGAAGGGGATACGGGGCCAAATACCGGCGGTATGGGTGCCTATGCACCAACCCCTGTGGTGACACCAGAGATTTTAGATACTGTTCAAGAGCAAATCCTAGAGCCCGCGATCGCCCTGCTGCAGCGCCGCGGCATTGACTATCGAGGCGTTTTGTATGCTGGACTGATGATCTCACCCACCGGTGAACCCTACGTCATTGAATTTAATTGCCGTTTTGGCGATCCTGAGACTCAGGTAGTTTTGCCCCTACTAGAAACGCCACTGGATGAGGTGCTATTAGCCTGCGCGGAAAAACGTCTAGCGGATTTGCCGCCGTTACAGTGGAAGCCAGCATCCGCAGCTTGTGTCGTTGCTGCTGCTGGGGGATATCCCGAGCAGTATACCAAAGGCATGACTATTACTGGACTAGAAGCCGCTGCAGAGCAAGGAGCCGTCGTTTTCCACGCTGGAACCCAACTGTCTCAAGGTCAGGTGCAGGCAAATGGGGGTCGGGTATTGAGTGTGACAGCCCTTGGGGAAACCTTTGAGCAGGCGTTAGCACAGGCCTACGGAGCGATCGCCGAAATCCAATTTGACTCGATGTACTATCGCCGAGATATTGGGTTTCGCATCCAGTAAAAGAACATAGTCCAGTCCAAATGTCTGCTGACGAGCTTTGAAAAGAGTGTCGACAGACAGGGCTGATTCAAAGCTCGCTGGGGTATTTATCGACATGCAAAACCAGCAAGACACATTATGTCAACTTTCCGCTGGCCTGGATGCTCAGCCTATTAGCCACAACTGCCCCGAACCGAGACTTGGAGCAAGGCAACCTTACCAGTCGAAGTAGCCACAAGGGCTCAAGGCAATGTATGAACAAAAGCGAAAAGCCCCTTCCTAGCTTCCATTCTCAATGCCTGTAGCACATCCAAGGCGGTAACGAGTAAATTTCAACGATGACAACTGGTTCAGAGGTAATTAGCAAATCAGGTAAAAGTCAGCCATTCCACGCGTTTCGTATGAAGCTACCAACCAGGATAAAACGCGGAAACTTGACCCATCGAAGAATACATCGCCGCTTAAGATACTCGCAAACAGCCAGTTGGGCTTTGAGAGTGGCTCCACACTTAACTGGCCGATTGTTATTGAGGATGTTGGTACAACCCGCATCCCCCAACACCAAGTACGAGAGAAGGTCATTTCATCGAAAAGTAGAGTTTTCCTGACATACTCTTTTTCTTAAGACCTCTTGAAATGAATCATTGACGGGTATTTCATAAACTTACTCCTTTCAAAATCCGAGCAATCTCCTCAAGAATTCCCAAAGAAATTATTAAGCATTAGTTGCTTTGAACATAAGATCCTGAAACTGAGAATCTCATCTTAAATAAACTTTTGTGCTTGATTTCCTGAATTATTGCCTCTGAATCTAAGCATTAAAAAAGCCAGCTTATTGCTGGCCTTAGCTCATAATATATATCAAGAATTATAGTGCTCTTCTGGCTTGTAGACCCTGGTCCAGCACTGTTCCAGGTGTCTGAGACGCTGTGAATGCCAGAACTTCCGAGGATTAAGCTTAAGTTTGTAATGAGAGCTAAAAACCGGTTGTTTTAGATAAGCCCAAAAAGGAAAAGTATGCAGATTATGCTGAGAGTTCATAATGAATGAAGACAGAGGTTTACAGTGGAGAGCAAGCGTGATCGCTGACGCATCGACCATCAATGTCAGTGCTGTATCTCACAGTATAAACATGCCCAAATTCTAGCGTTTGGCCAACAAACGCTAGATAAAAAAATATTCAATAAAGCACAACAAAGTTCACAAAAATGGAGCCGACGGGAGTCGAACCCGTGTCCGCTTCGAGTAGTAACACTCCATTCATTCACAGACATAGCCTTTCTAACCCTCAAGGCAGGAACCGCCAATTATCCCTAGCGGTGGGATGCTCTGGTGAGGTCTTAGCCTAAAGCGCTACCAGAGGAGCACTTTAGGAGCATCCGTTGGGGGTTGGTCCGCGATCCTTAACGGAGTCAAACCGCAGACGCTCGCTAACGTTAGTTAGTTTTTAAGCAGCAACAGGTGCAGCTTTGCGAGCAAAAGGAACGATGTTGTTCGCAGTTACGTTTGTTTTGAGCCTGGATTAACGAGAGTAGACTCCCTCTCGGTCTGAATCACAGAGTGACTTTCGTCAAAACGTCGAAACCGTTACGGCCCCTTGTTCTTAATATCTACATTAACGCATCCGTCTAACTGTGAGAGTGTGGTTTCCCTCACTAAACGGTGACGAAATAATCATCCGGGCGTTGCCTAGCGGATGGCTGCAGATACTGATAAATAGCTTGGTTTAGGCGATCGCGATCATTCGCATTATTAGACCCATAACCTTTTGTAAACTTAATTATGTCCATTTCTACGATAATATTTACTTAACGATTGCTGATTATTTCTGGCCTTGCAGGTTCTCCCTACAGAGTTCAGAGGCATTGGCAGGAGCTGAGTCTGTCTCAGACGAGCGCTCTCGAGGGCAGACTATATAACGCCAAGCAGTAAGAGGTTGACGCATGACCAGCCAAAACGGAACCACGAACGAACAAGCGACACAAAAAGCATCCAGCAGCAGTAGCAGCACGAAATCGACGACCAAAGCAGCTTCCACGTCTCGTCGCCAGACTAAGAGTGGTCTGGTTAAGGCCGAATCTAAGGATGCCGGTGAGGTTGTATTTGTTCTGAATGACACAACTCGGATTACCCCCACTGAGTATTTGCCTAATCATCGCCCCATCGCTTTGAGTGAGTTTGAGGTCGTCGGCAGCCTTGATATGGCTGGTGAGCGTCCCATCATGTCTACGGGGTTTGAAGTCGCAACGACAGATTTGTTGCCAGGGCATCGTCCTGTAGCAGTCAGCACTCTGCCCATCTCGGACTTACAGTTTTTGCCGGGTAATCGTCCGATTGCTCCGAATGATGTGGTAGATCCAACTCCTGCAGTTTTGATGGGTTACTTGGACTAAGCAAGCGTGTTAAAGCGATTGTTCGAGTCTCTATAGATTATTTGAGCTCAAATCATCACCTGCTGGACACTGAAGTATTTTCGGTGTCCTTTTTTGGATGAGCCCTGTTTTTAGAGCCAGGGATAGAGTCGTTGGGGCATTTACTGGATCGATCAGTTTTCAGGTTAAGAAGTCGGCGATCGCTCCAGCAATCTCTTCATTACCAGTCTTGCTAATTTTCTGGTTGGTGAGGGGTGGTTGCGGTTCAGCGTACAAAAAGTCCCAGGTGCCTGCTGCTAATTCTTGTGGCGTCATCACTTGATGATAACTATGCTTTTTCATCTCTGTAACGAGCACCGGGCCTTCGGCAAAGTTATCGCGAGTAACCGTAACGATAGGCAACTCTAGGAGACAGGCTTCGGCAAAGGTGCTGAAGCCGGGTTTCGACACCACCCGGCCACAAAATGGCATGAAATCCACAGGGCGCAGAGTGTGATCGTTCACCTTACACAAGTTGGGCAGATCCGGTGCAGTGCGGTCAAAGGTGATGAATTGCCAATCGGGAAAGCGAGCCAGATTTTTGTAGGGGATGCCAGCAATACCGAGGCCACCAAAGGTTAGAAGGATTGTTTTCTCTTTGGATGCGGTGAGATGAAAGCGCGATCGGACTTCTGCCTCAGAGAGTCGGGGCAGACCACCCGTGAGCCCGACATCTGTCACATGAGGAAATGCGCTCATGGGTTCGTGAAAAGGCAGGCGAAACAGGCGATCGCACTGGGCAAAGCAGTCGGCAATCCAGTCGGCAATCTCAATAAACTCTCCGCCCCAGGGGCGATAGATAAAGTCCCAGCCAAAGTTGCTCATCATCCAGCAGGGAATATTGGCCGCTTTGGCCGCG